>JBNKHS010000122.1:0-11036 GCA_050290485.1 Promineifilaceae bacterium (SeqCode)
TCTGTCGGTGCACTGCGCATCTTTCCCGGCATGTCCGCTCGCATTTTAGAAAACATCCTGCAACCCCCACTGCGTGGTCTTATTTTAGAAACGTATGGGGCGGGCAATGCTCCCACCAACGACCCTCAATTTTTGCATGCACTTGCTGATGCCATAGCGCGTGACATCATTATTGTCGATTGCACGCAATGCTTGCAGGGTACTGTAGATCTCTCAAAATATGCGACTGGCTCAGCTTTGGCTGATATTGGCGTCATCAGTGGTCATGACATGACACCTGAAGCAGCCCTCACTAAGCTCGCTTACTTGCTCACTCGTTATGATGACGTTACTTTTGCCAAACAAAAAATGCAAGAAGACCTCCGTGGTGAATTAACCCTCAACTAAAAAGATTTTTGTTATCTGGTTTTCGTAAAATCGGCGTGATGTGTGAAAAAGTTCTCACGAATGACGCTTCACGCGTCATATTTGGTAACTCCGCAGATTTCATCATCTATATCTCTTCTTTAGCGTTCACTTGTCATCCTTCGGTAACGATAAATTAGCGCTGCTTGTCGTAAAATAAGAACATGTTCACCTATTTTTAATCGTCAAAATTGCTCTCTTTCCGGCCAAATAATTGCATTTTTGGAGCATTTACAATGCGGTCTTCTTTCCTTAAAATTTCATTTTCGGTCAGCATGGGGTTTACTGTTTTAATCACGATGATGTTTGCTTTGCAGCGAACGCAGCAAATTAGTCATGCGGGTGGTGACACACTTTGTGTTGTGCCGATTGGCGCAGCAACAGGGCCATTTGCCCCTTGTGATCAAGTTTTCAGTTCAGTGCAGGATGCGGTGGATACGGCCGTAACTGGCCAACAAATCTTGATCGCAACCGGTGTTTACACTGATGTTCATACTCGCGACAACAAAACTCAAATTGCCTTTCTGGATAAAAGTGTCACTTTACAAGGTGGATTTGCCATCCCATTTGATTCTCCACCTGATCCTGAATCTAACCCGACAACTTTAGATGCTGAAGGAAACGGCCGTGTTATCTATGTAGCCGAAAACCAAACCGTCACAATCAATGGAGTGAATCTCATCAATGGAGATGCAACGAATTTAGGTGGTAAAGAAAACACACCCAATGGGTGGGGCGGTGGTATCTTTGCCATCAGTGCCACGCTCACGATGAGCCAAGTCACCGTTGCTGACAATGTGGCCGATGGTCAAGATCGGGATGGGACGGATGGTGGGTTTGGCGGTGGCATCGCCGTGCGTAACGGCGCGTTATATTTATATGACAGTACGATCCGCGACAACTTGGCAGCTCAATACGATTTAGGCGTTGGCGGCGGAATTGCTGTTGAGAATAGTGAATTCTACATTGAGAATAATGTGATTGTGAGCAATACGGCCGTAATGACTGATAGTTTTCAATCTGCTTATGGCTTTGGTGGAGGCATTGCGGCTGGCGAAAGCAACGGAGAACTAATTGGCAATCAAATCGGCTGGAATACGGCCGTTCAGTTTGGTCTGGGTGGTAACGGCGGCGGTTTTTATTATGAAAATGAAACACACACTCATACCGTAACCATGATCAATAACAACGTCTTCAGCAATACGGCATTACAAAACTTAGGTGTTATAGGCTACTCAGGTTATGCCAACGGCGGCGGCGTTTTTATTTACAACCTATATGATCATCCTTATCCACCTGTGCAATCTACAATCACCGCGACTATTCATAGCAATGTGTTCCGCGACAATACGGGTAGCTTCGCCGAAGCATTTAGTATTGGTGGGGGCATCTTCATGGCCAATCACCACGAAAACTTTATAAAATTGTCGTTTCAGGACAACTTGTTGGAAAACAACTTTGCCAACCGTAATCCCGAAGATGGAGACGGGTTGGGAGGCGGTGCTGTGTTTGGAGCCGCGGAAGGTACGCTTAAAAATAATGTTTACATTAGCAATACAGCAGCCATTTCTGGCGACAGTATTGGCAGTGCCCTTTTTTTTGCCTCTGGGAACTTGCATTCTGTGAATGAAATTATCAAGGGAAACAATTGGCAAGGAACAGCCCCTAAGGGCACCATTGTTGTCGATGAACGAGCAGCAGTCACCATGACCAATACCGTCCTAATTGATAATAACAATGCTGAAAATAGCGCTGCTATTTGGGCATTTGACGGTGACTTACATCTCGTACATCCAACAATTGCCCGTAATTCAGGTTCCTTTGCCATTTATGCTGGCTCACCTTACGCATCAATATCTGTATCCAGCACAGTTGCGATTACCAATGGTTTGTTGGTCAGTCATGCTGTTGGTATTCGTATTGAGGATGATCATTCATTATTTGTGAACGGGATGATGTGGCATGAGGTGGATACGGCCGTTTCCCAATCCCCACTTGCCAACGTAACAGTCCAAAATGCAGTTGTAGGCAACCCCATGTTTGCCCCCGATGGCTACCATCTTACTCAAAATTCAGAAGCACGCTTTGCAGGTATACCTACCACTTTAGGATTTGATGTTGATGGGGAGGGACGACTGTTTAACAATCCATCTTTCGGTGCGGATGAATATTGGGAACATCATCTCAATTTACCCATTATTTTTAAACCTGACTAGCAGATAGCCCAGACTAAAATCTGCGGGTGATTTAATCGGATACGGCCGTATCCTTGTCCAGATCCGCAAAATAATCGAGCAATAGTTGGTGGGCAAACATATATCCATTGCCCACCTTGCGTAAATACAAATGATGTGCAGCATCATCCAAAAAAGCGATAAGGCGGATAGGTACCCCTTCTTTTTGATGTATCCAAAACCGCAAAATGAGATGATAAATTAGATCTAATCCACCAAACCACAAGCCGACACCAATACCAAATTTAAACCCTAGCCATGCGCCAAACAGGGCAGCTTGCAAACCTTCCACCCATGACCAATTTTGTTGATTGATGAGCATCGAGACAAAGATCATAATCAAACTCAGGCTCAGTGCACCAAAAAATGCGCCAACGAGAACAAACCGTAATGTGAGGCGAAATCCTTGGTCGGGCGTGGTTTTCAGCGGAGCCACATCCCGTGTAAAGCCGTTGAGCAAGCCAATTGAAATGCCCATTGGTAGACCAAAGAGCAGCAGCATAGGCCAAACAATAGACCACAAATCAATTTCAGGCGTGGTCAGCCCCAACAAAATTCCGACCAGTAAAGCAACGGCCGTTCCCACCACAATCCCTTTGAACACAGATGTGCGCGCCTTTTGCCATGACCACGTCAGCACTTCAACCGTCTCGATGTCCGACCACGGTGTACGCAGCCCATCCCGCCACTCGAGCAAAATGCCAAATGGTGCCCAAAACAGTGCCGTTGAGAAAAAGAGGGCAATCACACCGCTAGATAACGTAAATTCTTCGACATAGCCACCAATTAAAAAGCCATACCCTAAAACGCCTAACAAAAGCAACCAGATGGGAATCAATGTTTTGCCAAAGGGAAGCGGATAACGCCAGCTTGGATCTGTTGCCTGTTTACGGAATTGAACGGCCGTTAATATGCCCGCGAGACAGCCCATAAAAATCCCCATGAGCGCAAGTTCCTGTTGCACAGTCAGCAAAAGCATAATGAGCAGTCCAGCAACAATGCGCGTAGAAAGAACGTAGCTCGTCGGTTGCAAACGGCCGTTTAACCAGCTAGGCTGCAGCATATCGAGCAAAAAAATGGATTGATCGTCTGCCTGCATTTTTTTCGCCAGCCATGAAAGCCATTGTTTGGTTTGGTCAAACGAATGTTGTAACGATTCTCCCTTACGCACACTCATTTGCTTAACATAACTTTCAAAAAGGTGGGTGCGTCGTGCTTCAAGGGAAGTTGTCTCTTGTACTTTTTCTGGGGCCAAATCACGATAAGCTAAAGTCATAATACTGAGCAAAAGCGGGGATTGCGCCATTTGGCGCAAGGTTACATCCTGCGCCAATGTGGTGCGTACGGCCCTTAACCGTTCTCCCCCAGCTTGTAAATACACATCGATTTGTGTTGGTGTAAGCGGCTGCAAGATAACGGCCGTATCCAAACGCAATTTATCTCCAACGGCCTCATACTCTTGCAAACGGCTGCAAACCACAATTTGCGCCAACCCATGTGCTTGCCGAAACTGGTTAATCGCCTGCACACAAGCAGCTTGCCGATTCGCTTTCACCTCGTCTAACCCATCCAGCAAAAGCAGGAGCATATCTTGTCGTAGCCAATCGCGACTAATATTGGGTGGAATAAGGTATTTGTCGTTCAGTTCAGCAATGAGCCACTCGGTTAACGGCCGTTCTGCTTGCGCCCATGACGATAAATTAAAAACAACGGGAATGGGTTGTGTTGGGTTTTCCTTTGCTGCTTTGATGGCAGTACGTGCCAAATCGAGGAGCATGGTTGTTTTGCCCGAGCCGGGTGCACCTAAAATAAGCAAAGCATGGCCACTTTGCGTAAACAGATCAATCATTTGCGTATGGGCGGGCAATGTTTGCGCTGGCTGCGCTGGCCGCTGCAGCATCATCCCCCACGGATACGCCAAGGCATCAGGATGGGTCTCCATACCCAATTCCAGCAGCGCTTCACCATGCAAGGATTGTTCCAACACGCCATCAATCCAAAACGCCTTTACTTTATCGAGCAAAATGTGTTCGGCTTTACTTCGTGGTGAGGTTGGACTAGCAACCTTTTTTCCTTTGGTCGCTTTTTGCTGGCGAATTTGGGTTACCAACTCAACTGTTTCCGGTGCAGGCTCTATATCTAATTCTGTGCGCAAAATTTGGCACAACTCGTTGTAGCTGTTGAGTGCTTTTTCGCGACGGCCGTTTTGCATTTGCGCCCAGATTAATTGACGCCATGCGGCTTCTTGTAAATTGTCGAACGCAATTTGTTGCTGAGCATACTGTTCGGCAAGGGTGAAATTTTGTTGGGCAACGGCCGTTTCTCCCAGTTTAGCCAAGGCATTCACCATCTTCTGTTGCAACCTGTCCGCCGTCGCGTGCTGCCATTCTGAAAACGGCGCGTTGTTGCTGAGGTAAAAGCCTTGCAAAAATTGTCCATCGTAATGGGATACGGCCGTTTCTAAATCATCGCGCTGCAAACAAGCCAAAAACTGGAGGACATCCACTTCTTTGTCTATTCGTTGCAGCTTGACCGCTTCTGCTTCAACATCCAGCCAATTGGCAAGCGGGGTTTTGTTAAGTTCATAGAGTAGATTGCGCAAATTAGCACGAGAACGGCCGTCTTCCACATCAGGCCATAACAATGCCGCCAACTCATCGCGCGGTACATTTGCTTGCGGGGAGATGACCACGTAAGCCAACAACGCTAACCCCGTGCGACTTGTAATCTCAATATTATGCTCACCATCCAGCAATTGTGGACGACCTAATAATCGTAAACGCTGCAAATTTTTCATACAAGCGGTGGCTGAGCTTGCCGAAGCCACCGCGACCTTTGTTGGAATTAAGGCCAGCCTTCGACAAGCTCAGGCCTCGTTAAATTATTTTTGTAACATCTTGTGAACAAGAAACAAAAAAGTGAATCAAAGATTATACAGATTACGATGATTTTTTAATCTGTGACATCTGTGTAATTTTTGACAAATTCATAAATCGCCAATTTCTGGGAAAAGAGTACTGAATTTAACCCAATTTCGCAATCTGACGCTAAAAATGACGTCAAAATGACGGGGGACATTTTAGGATGATGGAAATTATTAAACATTTCGTGATGCGTGACACGTGATTCGTGAATAAGAAAACTCACGTATCACACATTACGCATCACGTTAAAAGGAAAGCATATGAGTAATAACATTGCGATTCGACTGGAAAATTTAAGCAAAACCTTTGGCAGACGCAAACGGAAAGTCAAGGCTGTGCGTGGGATTAATTTAGAAGTCAGCGCCGGCCAGGTATATGGTTTTTTAGGGCCAAACGGTGCTGGTAAAAGCACGACGATTCGGATGATTATGGATTTAATACGGCCGTCTTCTGGTGAAATTTTGGTTTACGGCCGTAACGTGCATAAAGAACATGCCGTCTTGCAAAAAGTGGGTGCACTCGTTGAAGGCGCCATGTTTTATGACTTCCTCACTGGGCGTAAAAACCTGGAAGTGCTCGCCCGTAACAGTGGTGTTTATAATGCCGAATCCGTTCAACAATTACTGGAACAAGTCAGCCTAGCTGATCGTGCCGACCGTTTTGTCAAAGGATATTCCACAGGAATGAAGCAGCGTTTGGGACTAGCTGCCGCCCTCCTGCATGATCCCGATCTCGTTATTTTGGATGAACCGACCAACGGGCTTGATCCCGCAGGTATTCAAGAAATGCGCGGTTTTATTCGCCAGTTGGCCGAAAAAAGGGGCAAGACAGTCTTTCTTTCCAGCCATCTCCTTGGCGAAGTAGAACAGGTTTGTGACCGAGTGGCCATTATCAATAAAGGGGAAATTGTGCGCGAGGGCAAAGTGGCTGATTTACTAGCGACCCAATCTCAACTGCGTTTAGAAGTAACCCCTATTGAACAAGCAACCGCCTTACTCAACGAACAATGGTCAGTCACCCCCAATGGAAAATCAATCACTGTGTTGGCAGAACGAGCGGACATCCCCGCCATTATTCAACGCCTGGTAAGCAATAACATCGCCATCTACGAAGCAAAAAGCGAACGGCAAAGTTTAGAACAATTCTTCCTCGATGTCACAGGAAATAACGATAATTAACGCAAAGATGCAAAGGAGCAAAGGGTAAAAGATAAAGAATACAAGATTTTTCTTTTCTTTGCCTCTTCCATTCTTTGCGTTCTTTGCGTTGAAAATAAGGATACATATGATGATCAATTTATATCGTGCAGAATTACAAAAAATTATTGGCAACCGTTGGGTGTCTGGCATGTTACTTTGGATATTCCCCATTGGAGCTTTAGGCGTCGCTATCTTTGTTGCCTTTCTGGCTCTCCTCATCCAAGATTTTGACAGTAGGTTTTTTAATGAACCTCCTTTATGGACAAATACAATGATTGGGGTATGGGACTTCCCTACGAATATGCTGGGACAGATGTTTCTGATTGGCTTAACGGCCGTAACCTTTGCCGGTGAATACCAATGGGGCACATGGAAAAATGTTTTGCCCCGTCAGCGCAGAACGGCCGTTATTTTGGTTAAATTCCTCGCGCTAGGCACCCTTGTTGTCTTCGCTTTTGCACTTATGGCCGTTATTTTAGGGGTTGGGTATGGCGTGATTGCCAAAATTGCAGGAATTGCGTATGGGCCAGCATTATCCCAAAATGTATTGATTGAATTCCTTAAAGATTTTGGGTTACAGGCGGCGCTTGCTTTCTTTACCGTGCTCATTACCGCCATCTATGCAGCGCTAGCTGCCATGTTTATGCGTTCAATTTTGGGTGGTGTTTTGGTAGGACTCGGCATCATCATCGTCGAACCAGTGAGTTCTTTTATCATCATTCCCATTTCCACCTTATTAGAAAATGAAAAGCTTTTGCATATCATTCGCTTCACACCCACGTATAACGTAGACAACATTCGGTCCTTAGTACGGTTTGATGCGCCCAGCCTTATGTTTTCATGGATTTTTGAAGCCAACAATTTAGGAGATGTGCACAACTCAATTGGATTGTCTCTTTTCATCCTAACCATTTGGATTGTGTTGGGAATGGGTCTCATCATCTGGCTGTTTAAGCGTCAAGATATTTCATCTTAATCGTTTGATCCACATCAAAACAGGGCTTTTCAGTAAAAATTTACTCGATTGTTTTTTGCTTGCTACGGTTACAAAGTCGGCCTGCGCTGACTAAAAATAACCGAATTGTCAGTCCGCGAAGGCGGATTTCAAAAACGTAGTAGCCGCGATTTTAAACGCCAGGCACATAAAAATAATGATCTTCATGTTTACTGAAAAGCCTTAACATCAAAAGCAGTATGTCGTGCATAAATTTGGCTTGGCTATATAATGCGTTTCTTGAGGTAGCTTATGAAACGCATTATAGTTTTAACTGTTTTGATCAACTTGCTTATTGTGGCTTGTTCAACAAACACGGCCGTTTCCAGCACACCCAATCCCGATGTCACCGAAGTTGCTGTGATAGAAATTGCATTGGATGGCCCGATCACCGATGCCAATGCCGAACTGTCTGGGTTAGGCTGGTATGGAGACACATTGATTTTGTTGCCTCAATATCCTGACTTTTCGGGCACAGAAACGGCCGTTTACGCCATCCCCAAAGCGACCATTGAAGCATATCTCGACGGCTCAGCCACCGAACCAATTACCCCGACGAGTATTCCCGTTATCGTTGATGATTTAAGCAACCAAATTAGCCGCTTTGAAGGGTATGAGTCCATCGACTTCATCGGTGAGGATGCGTATTTAACCATTGAAGCCTCTGGTGGCGGCATGAGAGCTTACCTGATCAAAGGCAGTATTGCTCCTGACTTATCGACACTCACCTTAGATGCCAGCAATTTAACCAAAATTGACCGTCAAGCAGAACTGGGTAACAAAAGTGATGAAGCATTATTGGTTACGGACACCCAAATTGTGACTTTATACGAGGCAAATGGTGTTGAAGTCAACGAATCACCAATTGCGCATCTGTTCAACACCGATTTAAGTGCAGCGGGAACAACCTCATTTCCCAACATTCCTTATCGGGTAACGGATGTGACGCGGCTAGATGAAAACGGCCGTTTCTGGGCAATCAACTACAACTTTCCTGGCAGCGAAGACGTGCAAACCGACAATGATCCGCTCACCCAAACCTATGGCGAGGGGGCAACCCACGCGCAAAGCGATAGGGTAGAGCGTCTTGTTGAATTTCAATATGATGCCGATGGCATCACCATGATCGAACAAGCACCCATTCAATTACAACTCCTCGACGGTGATGACAGCCGCAACTGGGAAGGGATTGTGCGTCTGAATGATCAAGGGTTTTTGCTCGTCACCGACAAGTTCCCAACAACGATTTTGGGTTTCGTACCTTATTCTGAATAGTAGCTTTGTCCTTACTTGACAATGCCTTTGGCACGTAAGGTTCGTTGAATCAGCTTTTCCCAAGGGGTGTCTGTGATCACGGGAATGTAGTGAATGCGGCGATTGGTGCAGTAAGTGGCGATTTCGGTTTGCCAATTTTGCAGGCGTTCACGGTAAAGATCTAAGGTGGAGGGGTCGAGAGTGAGTTCGGCATCCACGCCTGTTTCTACATCAATCAGTTTGAGATCGCCGGTCACGGGTGGCTCAATTTCATCAGGGCTGAGCAGATGGATAACGCCAACTTCATAGCCACGGGCTTGTAAGGCATGTAATCCTTCTTGGTAGCCATGCGGGGTTAGCAAATCTGTCAGCAAAAAGAGAAGGCCAGGGCGACGGCCGTATAATGCATAATTTTTGAGTGAAAGGTTAATATCCGTAATGCCATCGGGTGTGCCGCTTTCCAGAAATTGAAAGAGACGGAGCGAATTTTGTTGTCCGCGAAATGGCCCCCAGGCACGGTCGCCACTGCTTTGGATGAGGGTGGTCGTCACCAAATCTCCAGTGCTCAAGGCGATGTGGCCTAATGCACCGGTAAGCCTTGCGGCATAACGGAATTTGTTGTTTGCATTATCTTCTTCATGATTGGGCCAATTCATGCTGGCGCTGCCATCAACCAGCAGGTGAACCGAGAGGTCTTCTTCTTCTTCGAGCAATTTGATAAACGGCCGTTCCAGTCGCGCATACACATTCCAGTCGAGCCTCCGTAAATCATCCCCCTTGGTGTAATTACGATAATCGGCAAACTCAATGGATGTACCGCGCTTGGTACTGCGTCGGTCTCCCTTCATTTGTCCAATACGAATATGATCAGCCACGAGAGTGAGTTGTTCTAATTTGCGGAGCGTACTTTCATCAAAGATAGTCATAGGCTTATCGATCTTGCTGAATATGAGTATGAAAACAACCCAGTTTTACACTATAGCTGGATAATCTTCATAATTTCTTAAAACGATTTCAGTATAACTTGCTCAAGTGTAAAGCAATCCAAATTTTTATACCATGTATAAATACAAACAACGTAAAGTCAAAATGTAGTGGTTTATAAATATGAATAATGTAACCAGCAAAATTAAGGGGGGATGAAATATGGATTTTTCTCAGGATAAAGCAGTACTTCTTTTTTACAAAGATTATGAATCGGACTCATTTATACCGTATGATCGGTATTTAAAACGGATTGTAAAGCCTGTTTTGCAGCGATTTAACAACCGTCCCAAAGTAACGGGATATCAAGTTTGGTGCCAATTGCTGATCAAGGCGCTGAAACAGGAAGGGTACAAGGTGCATCTAAACAATTATCGTTTAGCCAAAGCCAATCCAGATTATCCTGTGGGTATTTTAGGCTATCCAGCTGTTTTAGAAAATTGGAACTTACCCAATCCGGCCATTTTGGGCCCCGGCTTGTTTGAGCATCCTTTAAAACGAGCTGGCTTATTAGACGATCCGCGCTTTTATTATTTTGTGGTAACGTGTGACTGGATGCTGGATATGTGTCGGCCGTATTATGGGGATGATTGTGTGCTTTGGTACGCAGGGATGGATGTGAGCCAATGGCCAGATACAAAATCGTTGCCAAAAGCGAATGATGTCTTGATCTATGACAAAATTCGGTGGGATCGGGAGCGGTATGAGCCTGAACTGCTGGAGAAAATTACCAATTATCTAACAGAGCAAGGGCGCTCTTTTAAGATTATTTGTTATGGTAATTATGATCACCAAATGTATCTGGATCATTTATGTAACTCAAGATCGATGATCTTTTTGTGTGAGCATGAAACGCAGGGAATGGCGTATCAGGAAGCGATGGCAACGAACATACCCATTTTGGCATGGGAAAATGGCTTTTGGTTGGATCCCAAACGCCCCATCTATGAAGAGAACCCTGTCCCCGCAACATCTGTTCCATTCTTTGCACCGGAGTGTGGCGAGAAGTTTCAAGGGGCAGCAGATTTTACAACGCAGTTTG
>JBNKHS010000123.1:0-11026 GCA_050290485.1 Promineifilaceae bacterium (SeqCode)
CGGAAGATCTCTTCGACGATGTGTGCTTTGCCAAACGGCCGTCTTAGCGGTTCGTTGTGCAAAATAAGACCTGCATCAGGTGGTTGGAAGCCAGGAAGAGGCAAGAAAAACCATTCACCTTGACGAATAAACCCTGCATTGCGTCGTTTGTGCCAATTTTTGGCGCGAACGTTGTGTCGCTTTTGCGAACGAACGACTTGGTTTGGTTTCAACGCTTCCATCGCATCAGGTATATTGGCGATGCCATTGACTTCTGGCACGGTTGCGATGAACCAATGTCGTTCATCGTGCCCACACAAAAACTTGTCTTTGCTGACGAGGTTGTGATCATTACTGAATCGTTTAACCATCAACAGTAAATGTTGCATGTCGGGGCGCAAATCTGCAGTTATAAATTCGAGGCGATCGATTTTGCTCGGCCAGAGGTCGAGGGTGAACTGTTCAGATTTACGGCCGTTTTCCTGCACATTCAACACATAACGGGTTGCGGCTGGCTCAATAACACGTGCGCGACGACTGCGCCAACGAGGTGGTGTGCCAAATGGACGATCATGCACGGTAACTTGCAAATCAGAACCCAATTTGCGAAAGTGACCTTTTAACTCATCTATGTTCATGAGATGTTCTCCTAGGCAAAAATTATTTTACCCACAAAAATACACCGCAAGACATTTTGTCATACCCGCGCAGGCGGGTATCCACTGGTTCGAGATATGGATTCCCACCTACGTGGGAATGACAACTTAAAGATAGGTTGTTTTGGGTGTATTCGATGATTGTTCAAAATCTAAAATTTCCATATTGAGTTGGGTCTGGGGTTCTAGCATGATCGCCTCCTGTAGTTGTTAAACATGTTAGTAAAAGAGCGGGAAAGGGGAGAGTCGAACTCCCAAGGGTTTGCACCTCGACTGTTTTCAAGACAGCTGCCGTCGCCCATCGGCTTGCCTTCCCAATAGTGTCAGAACTCCGGCTCGAACGGAGGACCTTCTGCTCTTCAAGCAGACGCTGCTACCAACTGAGCTATTCTGACAAAGTGACCCTAGGGAGAATCGAACTCCCGTTTCAGAAGTGAAAGTCCTGCGTCCTTGCCACTAGACGATAGGGTCAAAATTTGTAAATACGATGGGCTGAGCAGGACTCGAACCTGCGAAGCACCAGAACGATGCAGTTGGTTTACAGCCAACTCCCTTTGCCACTCGGGTCACCAACCCTTAAAAATTAGTACCCCTGGTAAGATTCGAACTCACAACCCCCTGGGTCGAAACCAGGTGCTCTATTCCGTTGAGCTACAGAGGTAAAAAGTACCGATGGAGAGATTCGAACTCCCACCTTCGCATTTTGAGTGCGATGCGTCTACCCATTGCGCCACATCGGCTTACTTAAAAAGCAGTACCTCTGATAAGATTCGAACTTATAACTTCCTGGTTAGAAGCCAGGTACTCTATTCCAATTGAGTTACAGAGGTATAAGCGGATGCCGATGGAGAGATTTGAACTCCCAACCCTCGCATTTTAAGTGCGATGCGTCTACCTGTTGCGCCACATCGGCAATTTAGTAAGGCGGATTGCCAATCCGCCCCTACAAGAGTTATTGAGACGGTGTACCGGCGGAGGGATTCGAACCCCCAACCTCCGCGTTCTAAGCGCGTTGCGTCTGCCAAATTGCGCCACGCCGGCATGTTTATTTTCAAAACCATGAGACTATAGGTTGAAGCGGCCAATCTTTAACAGGATTATCCATGTCTGGTTCCCTGCCTGTCCACCTCCCTTGCGGGCGGTATCTGACCAATGCCGATTGCTTACGGCAATCACGCGTATCGTCAACATCTAATCTGTACGCCTACTCACTGTTCAGCCTTGCGGGGCTGACGAAGCCTTGCTACGGGCACCAACTTTCGTTGTACAAACAGCATTTGCCTTACGAGCATCTGCTGCCTTCATTCTTGCAAGCAAGTGAAGGATTAGGCATCTTTCGATGTTAACGCCTGGAGACTTTCGTTTGAATTGAATTTGAAGTCCAATTTTCATGATTCCCTTAAAGACACGCCCCAGGAGTGGTTTCGTACCTTTTGGGCACAAAATGCCACGCGCCTTTATGCAGCTCCCACTGCGACTTTCAGCGAAATCCGTCCTTGTGCGGGTTAGGATTCCAACTTCAGATGAGGTTTGCCCTTCACTGCTTGGAAACAGCTACGAACTCCCCCTGCGCCTTTATTTGTTGATATTTCTATCTCATCTCAACCCCATGCCTGAGGCTGAGACTATGCTTTCTGTCGCCGTTTGGCCAAGAAAACATAGAGTAGACGCTTGCTTGCTTGAGTGAAATGATCATGCCATTGACACAAACGTTTCACCGGGAATTCCAGGGAGGGAAAACCCTTTATGCCCATCACTGAGATTATCTTAGGGATGACAAGCCACCCACAAATGTTACATGAGCCGAGCAGGGATCGAACCTGCGACCTGCGGTTTAAAAGACCGCTGCTCTGCCAATTGAGCTATCGGCTCGTTTTTGAGCGGAAGGAACAGGATTCGAACCTGCAATTGAGCGTTCGCCCAGTACTCGCTTAGCAGACGAGTGCCTTACCATTCGGCCATCCTTCCCAAAATTATTTTGAGTTTGAAATAGAACGCAGATTGCAACCTTCGGTTGCTCGCAGATAAATATGATTTACCTGATTTTTTAAATAAGATCAGGTGAATCAGGCTAATCCGTGTCATCTGCGTTCGATTATCAAAATTAGAGCGGAGAGCGAGACTTGCACTCACACCTTCTCGTTGGCACCGAGAAATTCTACTTGTTGAACTATCCCCGCAAATATGCTCCGAGAGGCTTCGGGGTGCAAGAACAACATAGGTCCTTGCCCTCTCGGAGTCTAAGCTGGCAGCGAGATTCGAACTCGCGCGTGGCCGTTTACAAGACGGCTGCTCTACCAATCTGAGCTACACCAGCAGATATTGAGACTGTCTAACGTCCCTAGAACTACTTTTTGATGCGTGATACGTGATGCGTGAAAAAACGTTCTTCACGCATCACGTTTTCTAAGTCAAGGTGGAAGGAATCGAACCTCCGTCTCGGCTGCCCAAGAGCCGTATGTTGCCATTACAACACACCCTGTTCTACAACACACCCTGTTGTGCAACACATTGTGTTGCTGATAAGAGGATGGCAAAACGGCCGTATCCAAGAAACGGCCGTTTTGCCGAAGAGGTGGAGTATTGCTACTCCAATAAGAAGAGGGAAGAGGAAGAAAATTGTCTCGGCGGATTACCCGCCTAGCAGATGAGATAGGATTCGAACCTACACCCTACGGTTTTGGAGACCGTGACTCTTCCAGTTGAGCTACTCATCTTTGTTTGTTGCAAGTTGCAGGTGGCAGGTGGCAGGTGGCAGGTAAAAATGGCTTGCAACATGTACCTTGCTACCTGCAACTCATTTGTGGGAACGGTTGGACTCGAACCAACAACCTTTCAGTTATGAGCTGATAACCGGCTACCTCCGGCCCATGTGCATGGTCAAGTGATGGTGGTCGGGTTTTAAACGCTCTGCCAATTGAGCTACATTCCCAAAAAGGCTGTGAGGGTGGGACTCGAACCCACATGCGACGCATTAACAGTGCGCTACCTTGCCTGTCGGTCACCTCACAATGTGTGCGGTCTCGACCGGATTCGAACCGGCGATCTCTGACGTGACAAGCCAGCGGAAACTCCATACTTTCCCACGAGACCAATAAAAGTTTAGGTAATATTCAGTTGTTAATGTGCAGCAAGATTCAGCTAAACAAATTTAGTTTTTGGGCGATGTAATAGGGCGCATTGGCTCTACTTATCTATCGCAATTATTGAGTTGTTTGCTGATTATTTTTGACGGATAAAACAAAAAAAGCGCGAGCTTGTTTGCCCGCGCCATTTACCAGAAAAATGAGTTGGTCATTTACGACCAATCATGAAGTGCAAATGGGGGCACGAAGCATAAATCTCTGGGCAATGTATTCCACAGACTGAGCGCCGAGTCATAGCGATGTTCGATTGTTTCTATCTTGTTATGTTTTATTTTGGCAAACATTCTATTGGTCAACTCCCGTCACGGTAATGTTTCATTACCTTCGATTTATGTTACGAGCATAATAATAACA
The DNA here is from genome assembly GCA_050290485.1 of Promineifilaceae bacterium (SeqCode). Classification (GTDB taxonomy): domain Bacteria; phylum Chloroflexota; class Anaerolineae; order Promineifilales; family Promineifilaceae; genus JBNKHS01. The sequence goes on from JBNKHS010000123.1 coordinate 4,136, forward strand.
CGCTGATTTCTAATTGTCAAGAAATTGACAAAACGAATATCAAATTGACAAAAAGAGGCTTTTTTAAAAGGATGAGGGATGAATTATGAAGGATGAAAAATAGGCGTATAATCGGTTTTATGAGTGATTTACACATTCTTTTGATTGGGGCGACATCTGCGGTGGCGCAAGGTGTTGCTGAAGAATACATGGTGCAAAATGCAAAGATTTTTTGTGTGGCGCGCAACGAAGTAAAAATGACACAACTTGCTGACAAGTTAGGCGATGCCTGTATCGGTTCCATTTGTGCAGATTTTAATAAAGAAGGTTTTGCGGAACAGGCTGTTGAGCAGGCAGTAGAAAGTTTGGGGCAGATTGATATTGCGCTGATTGCGCATGGAGTGTTGTTGGATCAGGTTGCTAGCGAGCATGATTTTGGGATCGCGCGAGATACGTTTGAGACGAATTTGTTGAGTGTGGTCTCCTTTTTGATTCCATTAACAGAACAGTTGAAAAAACAGAGGCGTGGCAAAATAGGGGTGATCACTTCGGTGGCAGCAGAGCGGGGACGCCCTCGTAATTTTACGTATGGCGCAGCGAAAGGAGCGGTCAACATTTATTTGCAAGGGTTGCGCTCCGTTTTGTATGGGTCTGGGGTAGAGGTTTATACATTCAAAATGGGTCCTGTAGATACGCCAATGACGGTAGATCATCCTAAGAATTTCTCGTTTGCGACGGTTGATCAAGTTTCGACGCAAATTGTCAAAGCGTTTGAGAAAAAGCGGTATGAAGTGTACGTGCCTCCGTTTTGGCGTTTGGTGATGTTTTTTGTGCGTATGATGCCAGAATGGTTGTTTCAGCGGCTGCAGTTTTTGTCGGCAAGGTAAATACGATTGCTGTGAAGCTTCAATTGGAGCCCGGCCTATTTGGGCAAGACAGGCCCAGCCTTCGACAGGCTCAGGCTTCGTCTTGCTGCTTAAATGTCATCCAATGCATGTTGGTAGACGGAGTGGGCGTAGATGAAGAGGCTGGCACTCCAGGTGAGGGGCGCTTCAGATTCATACCAGCGTGTTTTGAGGAAAGTGCCATCGATGTCGTACACTTCATGGACAACGCCATCTCGTAGAATTACGTGGCGCATGCGGTCGAGATGGATTTTGGCTTGTTCTAAATGACCGGAACGGGTGAGGGCGATGACGTGCCAACTACCTAGCCATAGCCAAGCGGCTGAAATGTGATAATGTCCAATTCCGCCCAACCGATTTTCAATGGCGATGTTGGAACGGCCGTAACTCTTGTTTGTTGGCTTGGTAGGGACAGGATCGCCCATGCGGAACTGTTCCATTTTATTGAAGATAGAAGTTGCCTGCTCTGGAGTAGCCAAGCCCCACGCAATGGCTAAAAGATTACCATCACTGCTTAAAATATCGTCAAAGGTGCGGCTGGTACTGAAAAAGCCCAGTTCTTCATTCCAAAAGTAATCTTGAATCGTTTGTTTCAGTTTGTTTGCTTTTTGTGCAAAGTAATGAGCATCTTCTGTGAATTCATATTTTTCAGCATCGCGGGCTAACTCATGAACTGCTTTCCAATACAACACATTCGTATAGTGAATGTGACCTTTGCGTACAATTGAATCCGCCCAATCGGTGTATGATTCCTGATCTAGCAAGCCAGTATCGTCCCGTGCTTCATCTTCAAGCCAGCGCACGGCTTGTTTGAGATTTTCCCAGTGGCTGTTAGCAAATGCTTGGTCATCATATTGTCGTAAGTAGTTGAGCGCGGCAATGACAATGAGGGCGTTGCCATCATAAGAAACGGTATTGTGTGCTGTTTGGTATTTGGGTTTGAGCGGGGAATGGATAGGTTGTTGTCGGCCGAAAAGGGAATGCAAATAGCGATCTAAGACGCTGGTGGAATGGATCTTGACGGGGAAACGGCCGTTTTCCTGTTGAAAGTGAAGGAAGAGCTCGAGTCCATCTTTGAGCACTTGTACTTCGTCCAAGACAATAAGACCAAAACTGGCAAAGCCAAAATCGCGTGCCCACGGCTCGCGAAAGTTACGCCAGCCGGCATTCAGGACAAATTTACGTGTACCATCTGGTAAATGGCGCAGTTCAACACCGCTACGTATATTATTGGCGGCAATATGCAATGCTTGATCTGCTTCGGGGAGTAATTTTGCTGGGTTTTGAGGTAGCAGACGCATATGAAGGCCGGGTCTGCCCCATAATTGACGAAAGTAGTTGGCAAAGTAACCCAGTATGGCCCCTAGCCCAAATGCGGAAAACAGCGCGGTTATCATTAAAATAAAGTTTGTTTTCTGACGATTATCCGGTTGCTTGTTAATATTAATCACCTATCTTGGGAGTAACTATATGCTACTTGGTCATTTAGCTGTGCCTACTATTTTACATCATTATTTAAGGTTAAACCCTGCCCCACTTTATATCGGGAGTGTCGTGCCAGATGTGGTCGATAAAGGATTACAACAAGTGGGATTGACGGTAAACGGCCGTAATTGGGCACACAACGTTTTTTCACTGATTATATCGACGGCAATAATTTGGCTATTGAAAGATAGACAAATAGCAAAAAGCTGGTTCATTGGCTATTTAGGGCATTTAATTTGCGATGCCGATGGGTTTGTTCCTTGGTTTTACCCTTTTGCTACTTATGAATTTTATCCATCAGAGAAAAGTTTATGGCAAAAGATCAAATCCGCACGTCCTAGCATCATAGAATTCGTTCTCATTCTGAGCGCAATAAGCATTTTTCTGCTTTCCCTAAAGGGCAGAAAAGATTGATGGTTTACGAACGGCCTATAAATATGTTAACATAAATTGACGACTTCTATAGGAAAAAAGTTTTATTTGGGCATACTTATCATCTCAATAAGATGTATGACCTATACTCGCTAAAAAGTTTACATATTACAATCGCAATCATAAACTCAATATTTACCCATCTACTTCTAGAAAATTGAGCCGTACATGTCTTATGAAGAGAGGAGAGTAAAAAATGTTTCGATGGTTTGGTAACCTTAAATTGGGGGGAAAGCTAATCGTCACTTTTTTCGTGATTATCCTATTCACGATAGTGGTCAGTATTGTTGCCCTTGTCGCCCAAAATCAAATTCAAAATTCAGTAACCCAATTGATCAACATAGATGGGGAGATTGCTAATTTAAGCCAGCAAAGCGAAATTTCCATGTTGGAAGCTCGGCGCAGCGAAAAGGATTATTTATTGCGTTACAAAGATTTGGGTTTTGAGGAAGCACGTGCTGCTTATGTTACTGGGGTGCAAAATCATGTGCAAGCAATTCGAGACAATATGGTTGCTATTCAGGAAATTGCGCAAGGTAAAGAGTCTTTAGGCAACACGGAAGTCAATGAATTTATCGGGAACACGGAAGCTATCGAGCAAGCTGTGTCTGATTATGAAGATACATTTTTAGAAACTGTTGCTCTTCTTGAAAAACGAGGCCATGTAGATACTGGATTAGAAGGCACGTTCCGCGATAAGGTGCATAACATTGAAGAAGTTGTTGAAGCGCAGAATCTCGATCGACTAACGATTGATATGCTCAACATTCGTCGTCGTGAAAAAGATTATTTATTACGTGGTGAACAGCAGTATGTTGATAATGTCCATGAGTTAGTTGTCCAATTTAAAGACAATGTTGACGAAGCTGACTTGTCTGCGACAGAGAAAGGGGACTTAAAGCAACTTATTGATGAATACGAATCCGCATTTGATGAACTCGTACAAGTCGATCGTGATGTCACCGATAGTATAGAAGTTTATCGAGCGGCTGTTCATCAATTGGAACCTTTGCTTGAAGAAATTGAAGAACATGCATCTACGAATCAAGCAGCATCCAATGTTGCACGACAACAGGTTGCGCAAACAGCAACGATGATTATTATTTCTGTTAGCTTCGTTGTTGTTGTGCTGGCGATTTTATTTGCTGTATTGTTATCTCGGAATATTTCTAGTGCAGTAAAGCAAATTGCTGCGGCCGCAGAAGGCATTGCCCAAGGTGATTTAGAGCAAAATGTTGCCATTGAGGGTAAGGATGAACTGCATGACATGGCGGTTGCTTTTCAGCAGATGATAGCTTATATGCAAACTATGTCCGATGTGGCCACCAGTTTGGCTGATGGGGATTTGGCTGTTGGCATCACACCGAAATCTGAACATGATGTATTAGGTAATGCCTTTGCTCGGATGATTGTTAGTTTGCGTGAACTCATTCGTCAGGTGCAAAAGAATGCAGAACAAGTGGCTGAAGCCAGTGTGCAACTCAGTCTTGCTTCGGATCAAGCTGGGCAAGCCAGCCAGCAAGTGGCAGCGACGATTCAACAAATTGTGGCTGGTACCAATCAACAAACGATGGCAACCGCCGAAGCAACAAGCAATATGGAAGGTGTGGCCCGTGCGACTGAAGGTATTGCTCGTGGTGCACAGGAACAGGCACGTGGGGTACAAAAGACATCTGATCTTATTGATGAAATGTCGAAAATTGTTGAGCAGACAGAGTCAGTAACGAGCTTGGTGGCTTCTGCTAATGCCAAAGTGACTTCAGCGGCTAAGCATGGTGTTGAGGTTGTCGGGCAAACCAATGAAGGCATGTCACAAATACGGCAACGAACAGCAGCTACTGCAGAGAAAATTCGAGAGATGGGTACACGCTCAAAAGAGATTATCCGCATTGTGGAAACGATTGATGATATTGCCGATAAAACGGATATGTTGGCTTTGAATGCGGCTGTGGAAGCAGCACGTGCTGGGGAACATGGTCGTGGTTTTGCGGTTGTGGCGGATCAGGTACGTAAGTTGTCTGAGGATTCTAAAGGGGCGACACGTGATATTGGCCAATTGATTGAGCGGGTGCAAGAAAGCGTGAATGAAGCGATGATTGCCATGGAGAACACGGTTGCTGAAGTGGATAATGGCACACAGTTTGCACAGGATACAGATCAATCACTGCAAGAAATATTGCAAGCGGCCGAAGACGCGACGCAGCAGTTTGAACAAATTAATCTGGCAATGGCAGACTTGTTAAAACGCAATGAAGGTGTTGTGGTCGCTATTGAGTCGGTGAGTACGGTGGTGGAAGAAAATACGGCCGTTGCTGAAGAAATGGCTGCCAATAGCCAAGAAATTACAGAAGCGATGGAAAGCGTGGTTAGTGTCGCTGAAGAAAATAGTGCAGCGACCGAAGAAGCCAGCGCATCGACTGAAGAGTTATCGGCTCAGGTTGAAGAGGTTGTGGCTTCTGCCAAAGAGTTAGCTGATTTGGCGGATGAATTACGTGCCGAAACGGCACGGTTTAGGTTAGATGGCGCAGGATAAGATGGATATGCAACTGGTTATCTTCAGATTAAGTGGTGAAAAATATGGTGTCGATGTACACCAGGTGCAAAGTATTATTCCCATGCAGGAGATTGCGGTTGTGCCTGGTGTGCCACCATTTATTGAAGGGGTCATTAATTTACGTAGTGAAGTTATCCCTGTTGTTGATCTGCGCGCACGCTTTGGCTTGCCATTAACCGAGAGCTTGAAACCGGTTATTGTGATTGTGGAAGTGAATGAATTGTTGGTAGGCTTAGTGGTGGATAAGGTGTTGGAAGTGACCAAAATTTTAGAAACGGCCGTTGAGCCACCATCCCCTCTATTGACCACCGTGGACACCGCTTACTTACGTGGTATTTTAAATCTTGATGAGGACAATGTGCTTATCTTGCTAGATTTAAATCGTATCTTTTCACTTGATGAGGTTGATGCCATGAATCAAACGGTTGTTGTTGAAGAATAGAGTTGCCGAGAAAAAAGCGCACACCATAATATAAAGAAATGTTGTAATGGGTAAAAATGAGTAAACGCCTCTCTTTTGACATCGATGCTGATGAACTGGATATGTTTTTAGAAGATGTCAATGACTGCTTGCGTGAGATAGAAAGTGGAATTTTGCACTTAGAGCAGCAGCATGATGTGGAGACGTTGAACGCTGTCTTTCGGGCGGCACATTCATTAAAAGCTTTGGCTGGCGCGATTGGGCATCAACGTATGGCTGAATTGACACATACGGTTGAATCTTTGTTTGATGATATGCGGGAAGGGGAAGTGTTGCCTACGCAAACAGTTGCTGATGATTTGCTATTGATTGTTGATTCGCTGAAATTGTTGCGCAATGAGGTGACCAACAAAAAACAAAGTGATGTCGATGTTGCTGTTTTAATTGAACGATTGGAGAGCATAAAACATACTGACATACAACCTGATAATGAGGATGAACAACCAATCCCATCGATTCAGTTAACATCTAAACAAGAGACGGAAATTCAGAATTTAATCGACGCTGGGCAATCTATTTTATTCATTGAAGTGACTACGGTTGATGGGGCTTTTGCGGCGGCGGCGCGTTTGTATCAAGCGGGTGTTGCCGTTGCAGATTATGGAGATGTTTTGTGGCAGCAGCCTGCTTTGAGTGAATTGGGTGTTGAAGATCGCCAGTTGCAAATGATTTTGGCCACGGAAAAAGATGGAGCTGAGTTAAAAGCAAAGCTGGGCAAGATTCAGGATATTGCTTCTGTGGAAATACGGCCGTATTCCGCAGAAGCTATGCAGCAAATAAAAGCATCCCAATCCTCCCAAACCGCGGCCAATAACTCCAACGGTAAACAGCCCAATCGTGACAAAATGGTACGGATTAGTGTGGAGCGGTTGGACGCCTTAATGAATTTGGTGGGCGAATTGGTCACGGGACGGACCCGTTTATTACAGATTGAAGACATACTCAATACCCAATATAGCAAAGACAGTCATGTAAATGCGTTGAGTGAAATGATACCCCAATTTAGCCATGTTATTGATCAGCTGCAAGAGGAAGTGATGCGGGCACGCATGGTT
>JBNKHS010000124.1:0-10930 GCA_050290485.1 Promineifilaceae bacterium (SeqCode)
GCACACAAATGTGATCATCGGCAAAAACTGCCTCGATGAGTGTCAACGCCTCTTCAAAGAAAAGAAGCAAGATTTAATTGAGATGGGGGCTTTGCCGCCAACATGCTCAAATACACTGCCCGCCACCATTCGCAAATTTTTAGATGTCTCTTTGGAAAGTGGTCGCAAGCGTGGCAGCAGTGCTGACGCACCGTTCTCACATGAAACCAAAGTCCTTGTCGTCGATGACGATCCCCAATCGCGCGGCTTCGTCAAAATGACCTTGAACAAAGCTGGCTACGCCGTCAATGTGGCTGCATCAGGACAAGATTGCCTTACCCACATCACCAAATTCGGTTTGCCCCATCTCGCCATCTTAGATTTACACATGCCTAAGATGACAGGCATTGAATTAGGGCAAGAGATTAAGACATTCTCTGATTTACCCATTATTATGCTTACGGCTAATAATGAACCGGAAACTGTCGCGTCTGCCATTGAGCAATTTGCCGAAGATTATATTATCAAGCCAGCCGCACCCAAAGAGCTGCGCGCACGAGTCGCCCGCATCCTCAACCGATACGGCCGTTTTGCCTATCGTCTTGGCCCATGGACAAATATTGATGAACAGCTCAAAGTAGATTTTGTATCACGTCGCGTGATGAAAGCGGGAACCATCATCTCACTCACCCCTCGTGAAACCAAACTATTATGGATTTTGATGAATAATGCCGGGCAAATTGTCACCAACGAAATCTTACTACAACGGCTCGCCCACGATCCCATCCCCTTAGATCATCTTTGGGGATATATCTATCGACTGCGTAAGAAAATCGACTCTACGCAAACAACCTATATTCAAACCATTCGCGGCAAAGGGTATCAATTTTACCCAACTAACAGTGCTTCTTGAACCGCCAAAGGCACGGTAAAGGTAAAGGTTGTCCCCTGACCCAGTTGACTCTCTACCCAAATATTGCCCCCGCTTTTCTCGACCATCTCTTGACAAAGCAGAAGTCCTAAGCCTGTTCCTGCCTCTTCCTTTGTGCCTGGGGTTGAATGATGGGCATCCATGCGGAACAGTTTCTCAATATCTTCAGGCGCAATCCCGATGCCATGATCGACGACAGCAATAGAAAGCAATGATTCATCATCCTCGTTTGGGCTTGCGCAAATGGTGACCTCGCTGTCTGGCAGCGAAAATTTGATCGCGTTGGAGGTTAAGTTACGTATCACAATTTCAAGCATATTGCGATCTGCATGGACATAGACACTTTCATCGACCTCATTATGCAAGGTGATATTTTTGGAAACGGCCGTTTCATGCAGCACATGCACACAATTCTGTACAATCTCATACAACATCAACTTACACGGTTCAAAAACAACATGATCGCGCTGCATGCGTGACCAGGTCAACAAATTCTCCAACAATTCATAGGCCGCCTTGCCGGAACTGAAAACACATTCCGCCATTTCTTCAATCTCTTGCCGATCAGTCGTTGGCTCTTCAGCCAATTCCATAAGCAGTTGCGCATACCCTAACAACCCATTAAATGGGGCACGCAAATCATGCGATAAAATTGAAAACAATTTGTCTTTATGATTATTCAATTCAGATAATGCAGCACTCCGTTCTTTTTCTAACAGGAGCAATCTTTCCTGCATTTGCCTAAACTTGTGAATACGCAGATGCGCCTTCACCCGCGCCAACACTTCCTCAGCCTGGAAGGGCTTTGTAATATAATCCTCACCACCAACATCAAAACCGCGTACTTTATCGGCCGTTTCTGTTAAAGCAGTCATAAAAATAATGGGAACATTTTCAGTTACTTTATTGGCTTTCAGGCGACGACAGACCTCAAAGCCATCAATCTCCGGCATCATCACATCAAGCAAAATGAGATCAGGTAAATTTTCCGGATCCTCCATCACCTTCAAAGCACGCTCGCCGCTTTGCGCAACACGCAAACGAAACCCCATCTTACGTAAATGTTCGGCTATCACGCTAATATTTGTGGGATTATCATCCACGATTAAAATCGTATGGTCTTCATAATGAATGTCAAAAAAATCTGTCGTCATATTCACAATCATTCCTTAATAACTGAACTAAATCCACTGTTTCATAAAAAATTCAAACCCAATAATCCAACTGTCATTCCCATGAATATGGGAATCCATTCATCTAAACCTAGATTCCCGCCTACGCAGGAATGACGTAGAAAGTGAAATTACTGTTGCAACAATGTATTAAATCTATCTATTGTCAAACAGCGCTTTTCAAAAAAGCTTCCAAATCATCAATTCGGTAAGATTCAGCCAAATGCACAACATTTTGTGTAAATTCAGGATAGCTCCCTTGAAACTCGTTCATGATCACAATTGCTGAATCCAGGTCCCCTTGTTCAACCAATTGCACCACATTTTCCAGTTCCCTCGCTGGCGGTTTGTGCATCTTTAATGGCAATGGACCTGTTTTAGGTAGTGAAGGTTTGTTATACACCCACTCAAGGTTTAATTGCGTGCCGATAATGTCAATCAAATCACTAAATTGCACCGGCTTGGGCAAGAAATCATCACATCCCTGCACCAAACTTTGCTGGACATGCTTATCAAAAACAGATGCGCTGACAGCCACAACTTTGACCGCAGCGTTATATTTTTTGATCAATTTGGCAGCGGTCGTGCCGTCTAAACGAGGCATCTTCAAATCCATCAAGACAATGTCGGGAGCCTTTATAACGACGTAATCCACTGCTTCTTGTCCATCTGTGGCCTCATTAACCAAAAAGCCTAACGGCCGTAACCAATCCACCAACAAATTGCGATTATCAGCCACATCATCAACAACCAGGATCTGACGTGGTTTCCCCACATAGCCTTTGATCAACTGAGGATCCATTCGTTGCGGATTCACTATCGTTTCGGTGGCCAAGGGCACGTTTAAATCAAACCAAAAACGTGTGCCAACCCCGATTTCACTTTCGGCTAATAATTCCCCGTCCATCATATCAACCAATGTTTGGCTAAGGGGCAGACCTAACCCCGTCCCACTCTGTTGATCACCACTTTCGAAGGCTTCAAACGCTTTTTCCAACTGCTGGATGCTCATCCCTTTCCCGGTATCGGCAACCTCGAAATGAATTTTGGCAGAACGGCCGTTTATAGCTAACGGTGAAACTGTCAAACTCACTTCACCTCGCGTTGTAAATTTAAACGCATTCGACAACAAATTGTTTAGCACTTGCCTCAATCTCTTTTCATCAACCTCAACCGTTTCCAAATCAGCAGATATATTGGAGACAAAATGAAACCCTTTGCTTCTTGCTTTCATTTCAAATGGGGCAGCAACATCATACATAAAAGATGGCAAATGCACATGGCTCGGCTGTAATTCCATACGCCCCGCTTCAATCTTACTTAAATCCAACATATCATCGATCAAATTCAACAAATGTTGGCTGCTGCGCCACACCACATTTAGTTGTTCTATTTGATTATTTGTTAAATTAGAAGCAGTCCCCAAGATTTGTACATACCCCATAATCCCGTTCAACGGCGTACGTAATTCATGACTCATATTAGCCAGAAATGTACTCTTGGCCCGATTAGCACTTTCAGCTTTGTCTCGTTGTAGAGACAATTCTCGATACAATTGTGCATTATTTAAAGCAATAGCAATTTGATTGGCCAACAAGCTAAACAATTGCGGATCATCCTCGCCAATCGTGGCCACATCATATTGGATATCAAGAACACCCAATACTTTATGCTCCCATTTAATGGGCAATGCCATTTCTGCTTGTGTGTTGGGCAACAAAGGGTTGTAAAGCCAATCAGGTCGCTTTGTCACATCATGCACAATAATGTTTTCGGCTGTTTGTGCAGCCTTAGCAACAAGACTCGCCTCTGCATTAAGCGCAATGGAATGATGTTTTGCTTTTAATGCTTGCCCAACTTCACCTGTTCCCCCTACCATTAGCAAACTTTCTTCTTCGACTAAATAAACATGCATATGATAGTAACCAAATTCCTCTTGCGCTTGGGTCAGAACTTTCTCCACAAGTTCGCCGGGCTCTTCAGCAATGGCGCCATTCACAAGGCTACTTACAGAAATTAGGCGTTCAAGATTTTCACCTTTCTTGTGCACAGCGTCTAACGCTTCGCTTCGTGTGCGAGTAGCATAGCGCAGCATGATGGCCACAAGAACGGGTAACGAGACGAAAATTAGAAGTTGTTGAAATGTTGTCGTAAAGCCTACCGATAAGGAAAATGGGGCAAATTCAGTCACCACATATAGCCAGAAAACCCCAAGAATACTCATTGCTGTTGCCAAAATCATCGCCTTTAATGTGCCGATCAGCAAAGCAACAAGAATGATTAAAATGAGATAGGCAGCAGCCGTTCCCCCACTAACCCCACCCAACGCCAAGGCAGAAAATGTAATTGCCACCCAAAATCCGGTGAGCACCACAATACTTGCTGTATTAAATCGATGGCGTCGCATCGATATCCAAGAAATGAGGGCAGCACTTAATAAGACACTACTACCAATTACAGCAGGCAATGCAAATGGACCGGCAAGCAAAAGTAATGGGGTAATCGTTAAAGTAACCAATATTGCCCCAAGAATCACCGCATTTAACAAGGCAACTGTCGCTGCCGTTGACCGATCCTCTACTTGGGGTGGATATAAATGTTTTACGATTGAACTTGTTTTTTCTGTGTTTGCATTATTTGTGGTTAAAGCATATTTTTCAACTGCCATACAAACCCCTTTGTTATTCATTATCTTGAATGTATGTCAAACGATATTGGTCAAAAATAAGTTGCGTAAATTCATGAACACAACAATCCATTTGGCAACACCAGCCATAATGATCTCGTTTTATATAGCTATCAACTTTTTACCAATACAGAGGGCTTATTTGAAACTTTGCGGGTGAAATAAGGTGCAAGGCTTGTTTCATCTTAATGGCCCCATCATATGCGAATCTCCCCTTATTTGTAAAGTCTAAAGGTTATCGTTCCAATAGCTTTCTACTACATCAACAAAATGAGTAACTTATCCATTTGATTGTTTAGACATGGAGCATATAAGAAGAGTTATTTCCAACAGGCTTCAACTGGAGATCATCAACGCCAATACCCTTTTTATTGATCGCATGCAAAAATGAAGTGTAATGTGCTTGCATCAATTCTTCTGCTTGCCACCAAAACTTGAGCGCTGCTTCTTTGGACACACCTGTTTCTAAATGTGTTTCGTTATGCAACCAGACAGCACGTCCTCGAATAATTGCCATCTCATAGGCCTCTTGTGAGGTTATGCCAAAGGTCAGGGTAATCATTGTGGCATCATGAAGTACATAATCGTCAAAACGTCTTTCATGATGTGCCACCCAACGCTCGTAATCATGATCGGCAATTCGTTTGGCGTTAAAGGACATATCTTCCATATTTGTTATTTTCCATAAACGGCCGTAATGATCGCGCAAATTGCTTCGTACCTTGAGCCAATATTGACGCTGTATCAAGTTAGGGGCTCCATAATCTTGTGCCGTTTCAGCGATATCATGCCACCATACAGCAGATATCCATGGATCGAGAATGTCTAAGGCCTGCTCTGTCTCTATAGGAAAGAGAAAAGTGTATAGGTGAGCCATTGCATTTTTCAGTTTTGTAGGGTTTTTGGAATCATGATATTTCCAAGCCGTAATTTCAGCTTCCGCTAACATTTTCGCCAACGCTGTGAAAGATTGACTCTCTATGTTGGACTCATTAAGAACAAATAAAGTTGAATTAAAATTTAAATGTGTCATTTCTCACCTATTGCCTTTTCAATATATGGAATTTATACCTGACAGAGTTGAATAATGAAATGATTATTTTTGCAAGAATAACAACGATTTGTCCCCTTCAGATTAAAAAAACAAGCATCTATTTTTTGTCGATGTATCTACTCTCTTGTGAGTTTTCACCATTACAACTTAAAAACATTGTTTAATCGCTCAGCAACTGCACCAAAAGAATGTTGATTGGTAGCTACGAATAATCCACCTGCATAAGCTTAAAATCGCGTTGCCAAGGGGACAACTCGTTATCTTTACATAAGCGGATTTGTGGTTTATACTACCCGCATGTCTAATCACGACTCAGGCGAACCGCGCGTCCCATTAAGTATTGTTCTTATAAGTGTGGGACTAATCATCATGGGAACGGCCGTTGCCATGTGGTTATTTCGTCCACAGGGGGGACAAGCCTTACCGCAACTATTACAAGCAGCTGCAGTCCCTACCCCGGCACCAACAGAAGAAACAGTGATTTTACTACCAGAAACAACAGAAGAACTGCCCGAACATTTTGTTTCAGCTGAGGAATATGAAAGTAGTGGCATTAGTGGGGAACCACAACGCATTGTAATCCCTGCGATTGCCTTAGATGCACCTGTTAGCAGCATTGGCCTTGCCCCCTTAGAAATTGACGGTGAAACTTATTATCAATGGCAAGTTCCCAACGAATATCGAGCGGGATGGCACAATACCAGTGCACGCTTGGGTGAAATTGGCAATACTGTCTTAAATGGACATCATAATATCAATGGTGAAGTTTTCAGAGATCTGATTGATCTTGAAGAAGGGGATGAAATCACAATTTTCGATGATGATACACCTTATACTTATGCAGTCTCCGAAATTGAGTTATTACCTGAACGTGATCAACCCCTTGAAGTACGACAAGAAAATGCACAGTGGATTTTACCCACGGAAGATGAACGCTTAACAATTATCACCTGTTACCCTTATACAGATAATACGCATCGTCTCGTTGTTGTTGCCGAACCAATTGCAACTACAGATACCGAAGATGATGATTCAGATACATAATATCGGGATGCAAACCACCCATCTCCCAATTTCAACCGATAGGAGGTTACGAATGAAAAGTTGGAAAAAAAGTAGTTTGATTTTAATTACGGCCGTATTTCTTTTGCTTCTTTCAGGGGCAACAGTCATGGCTCAAAATGTTGACCCCAATGCTCGCTCCATTCGAGGTGCAGTTTATATTGACATGAACTCAGACGGTAAATGTGTCAACACAGGGGTCGATGGTGAAGTTGCTGTCGAAGGTATCCCCGTAGAGTTTGTCAGTAGTGATGGTGCTCATGTCATCACCTTAACCACAGGGGACGATGGTACTTACGGGCTTGTTGCTGTTGGGCATGGTATCTGGAAAGTGACAGCCAAACCAGATGCATCAAAATATGTCGTCACCTCAGAAAATCCCTTATACACCCTAATTGATGATGATAATAAAATTCAAACAGATGTCAACTTCTGTATTGCTGGCGGATCGAGCACAAGTGGCAATGGCTACATTGTTTTGCCTCCTGTTGTCCTACCAGAATCGGGAGCTCCTGCAGTTGCCCATAATGGTGGTTTGATTGTTGGTATCGTGGCTTTGCTTGGATTTGGTTTCCTTATTTTGGGTGCTGGCTTAGAAGTTAAACGCCGTATGCAAAAATAATCACAATCAATTGTTATGCGTAAAACGTAAGCATTAAAATTTTACGTTTTACGCATAAATTCATAATTAAGGGATAAGGACAATTTTCCCTACATTTTCTCCGTTTTGCACATAACGATGGGCGGCCACAACTTCCTCAAAGCGAAATGTTTTATCAATATTCGGCCGTATTAATGCTTCGTCATACCAGGCGATAATCTGTGCCATCCATTCCCGTTGTAATTCAGGATTTTGCCATAGGTTCGTCATGTTGACGCCCATCACACTTTTGTTGTCATGCATTAACTTAAGCGGTGTATAAAAAGGAAGCATAATTAAACCACGCAACTTTATACGCCAAGATGGGCTCGTTCCTGAGGCGAAGCTACGTGTTCCCGCATGAATTAGCCTTCCCCCCGGCGCAAGTAACCGATAATTTTTGGGCCAATGAACGCCCCCCAATGTATCGAGGACGATTTGTACACCTTGCTGCTCTGTTAGGCGCATCACCTCGCGTTCATAATCTATACGACGAAAATCAATGAGATGATCTAGCCCTCGTTTGTAAAGTGTGTCATGTTTTTCGGTTACGGCCGTTCCAAACGTTTCTGCACCTAAAATTGAGCAGATATCAATCGCCGCAATCCCTAACCCACCCGACGCTTGATGAATAAGCACTTTGTCTTTGGTGCGTAAAGCCCCCATTACCACCAGCATAACGTACGCAGCAAGATAGTTCATTGGCAAGGCCACCGCATCCTCAGCTGACATCCAGTTAAACCGCCGAAATACCTGCTTGTACGGTACACAGACCACATCACTGTAGCCACCGTAACGTGTATAGGCAAAAACAGCATCCCCCTCTTTAAGATCACCTACACCTTGGCTTACTCTATCGACCACACCACTTACCTCAAATCCAGGTACATAGGGTGCTTCAGGGGCGCTTTTATCCACACCAAGACGACCCAAGATATCCTCATAGTTAACCCCAATAGCTTGTACACGAATACGTACCTCGCCATTGTTCGGGATAGGTTCAGGGGCCTCTTGAATTTGTAATTTATCTGGTTGACCTGCTTTTGTTATCCATATTTGGCGCATAGTGGCAGAAGTATATAAGGTACGGCCGTAACTGACGAACCCGCAAGAATGGTACTCTTGCGGGAGTGAACTTTACACACCCAACCAGTAAAATCAGTTAAGTCCCCTTAGGTAGCTCCAATTTAGGAGCAGATCATGTACAATCTTTTAACTAGGGAAGAAAATGATGGCACATTTTCCCAAGAGCTAACACCATTGGCACACCTAAAGCATTTATTAAATGAAAACATCGCCGACCTACTGCCAGAGATAATCGATTTATTTTTAAGCAAAACAATACCTTTATTGACAAACGTAAGATGGGCATTACAAACGAACGATCCTGAACAATTGCAACAATCTGCAGCTGACATGAAAGTTTTTGCTAAACACATGGGTTTCAATAAGTTAACACGTTTGGCCATTCGTTTAGAAACTGATGGGATAATGAACAATCTTGATACGGCCGTAACCACTTACCGCCAGTTACAATCAGAACATCAACAAATTTATGACGTTTTGTTAAAATATTCGCCATAACCTGCATCATCTTATGGAGCTTCTAATATGCTTCAAGAGCTAATCAGTATCCATCTCAAACAATTGGGCTTGAGTAAAGATAGAGCCCCGGATCTAACCACATGGCAAGCTTTCCTCAGAAACATCACACAAGCATATGACGGTCTGCTCGATAACGAAGACCAAAAACAGAAACAAACAGAGGCAGAGCTGGCCGCTCTTTATCGTGCATCAACGCAACTACTCGAAGCAGGTAGTTTATTCGATCTCGCCCAACAAATAACCTCCAGCATTGTACAAGAGTTTGAATTTGCAGATTGTAGTGTTTACCTGCTTGCAAAACCTTTGTTACCCGAAAGCAATATTGAACAAGAAAGCAATGCGTATGATATTGCTCGGTATGCAAAACGAGGAGAATATCTTCATCGTGCGGAAGTTGTTTTACCAATCAACGGGCAAGGGCTTATTCCCACAGCGGTGCGTACCGGACAACTCATTTATGCGCCAGATGTCAATAAGGATGCACGATATTTGCCCAGCGATCAGAGAACTCGCTCAGAATTAGTTGTGCCTCTTCGCGTGCAAACCAAAATCATAGGCGCACTTGATTTGCAAAGCCCAATTATCAATGCCTTCGACGAAAGAGCGCAGCGCATTGTCAATGTCTATGCAGAACATGCCAGCATGGCCTTGGAGAACGCGCGTCTAGGCGAAGAGTTACTAAAACGGGCTAAAGAAGCAGAAATGGCAAATCGCACCAAATCTGAATTCTTAGCCAACATGAGTCATGAAATTCGCACACCGCTCAATGCCATTATTGGGTTAACCAGCCTCCTAATGGACACTGATTTAACGAGCGAGCAATTTGATTACGTGGAAACAACGCGCCGCAGCGGCGATGCCCTTCTTGTTATCCTCAATGATATTTTAGATTTCTCCAAAATTGAAGCGGGCAAATTAGAACTGGAAAAGCAACCATTCAATATTCGGCAATGTATTGAAGAAGCGCTCGACTTGGTTGCGTCGCGTGCTGGCGAAAAAGGGCTGAATTTAGCTTATATGGTTGAAGATGATGTCCCTATTATGTTGGAAGGTGATGTCACCCGTGTGCGTCAGATTTTGGTCAATCTTTTAAGCAATGCGGTTAAGTTTACGCATGAAGGGGAAGTTGTTGTTTTGGGAAACGGCCGTTTACGAGACAACAACCAATTTGAACTCCAGCTCACCGTCCGTGACACCGGTATTGGCATTCCCCAAAATCGTATGAATCGTCTGTTTCAATCTTTTAGCCAAGTAGACGCATCGACCACAAGAGAGTATGGCGGAACTGGCTTAGGATTAGCCATCAGCAAACGCCTGGTCGACCTCATGAACGGCCGTCTTTGGGTAGAAAGCGAAGTGGGTAAAGGATCAACCTTCTACCTCACCATCAATCTAGACAAATCACAGCATCAACCATCACGCATCACCGAAACCGAGTATCGTCATTTACAAAATCGTCATGTCCTTATCGTCGATGACAACGAAACCAACCGCACCATCCTCGAACGCCAAGCCACCTCCTGGCAGATGATCCCCCATTGTTATACCTCAGGCAGTGAAGCTTTAGAGGCAATCCATCAAGGAAAACAGTTCGATATTGGTATTTTAGACATGCAAATGCCCCATATGGATGGGATGATGCTTGCTGTCGAAATTCGACAAAAATATAGCAAAGAAGAACTTCCACTGATCATGCTTACCTCAATGGGACAGCGCGAAAGCACATTGCCGCAAAATTTGTTCAACAATTACCTCACCAAGTCCGTCAAGCCTTCCATTCTGTTCAACACATTGCTAACCT
>JBNKHS010000125.1:0-10926 GCA_050290485.1 Promineifilaceae bacterium (SeqCode)
CCGTTTTATGGTGGCACCTACTATCCACCCACACGTCGTTATGGCATGCCCAGCTTCATGGAACTGATGGGTGGCATCGTCAATGCGTGGGAGACCAAACGGGACGAGGTTGAAAAACAAGCGGGCAACATCTCTGAACATATTCAGCGCATTGTGCCTTTAACCAGCCAAAACAATATTCTCGAAAAAAGCATGTTTGCCCGTGCGGTGCAATCCTTGGCAGGTAATTTTGATAACCAACGTGGTGGTTTTGGTGGTGCTCCGAAATTTCCGCCTTCGATGACGCTTGAGTTTTTGCTGCGTCAATACGTGCAAGAAGGAAATGAGGAAGCACTAAAAATGGCTGAGTTTACGCTAGAGAAAATGGCGTATGGTGGTATCTATGATCAGTTAGGTGGTGGCTTTGCTCGTTATGCGACCGATGAGAATTGGCTTGTACCGCATTTTGAAAAGATGCTTTATGATAACGCGTTGCTGGCGCGGGTTTACCTGCATACCTACCAAATTACAGGCAAACCGCTATATCGGCGTATCGTTGAAGAGACCCTTGATTTTGTTGTGCGTGAATTATGCCATGAAGATGGTGGTTTCTACAGCAGCTACGATGCAGACAGCGAAGGGGAAGAAGGCAAGTTCTATGTCTGGACAGCAACCGAAATCAAAGAAATTTTAGGTGACGATGCCCCCTTGTTTATGACTTATTATGATGTGCGCGAATTGGGCAACTGGGAAGGCGATACGATTCTCAACGTACCGCGCAATCCAGCGGAAGTGGCGCAGGTTGCAGGGTTGGAACTGACGGAATTGGAAGCAAAAATGGCTGAGGCACGACAAAAACTGTTTGCTGTGCGCCAAGAACGCATTTGGCCTGGTTTGGATGATAAGGTGCTGACGGCGTGGAATGGGATCATGTTGGCCGCTTTTGCCGAAGCAGGGCGGGTTTTGCAACGACCTGATTATACGGAAACGGCCGTTCGCAACGCGCAATTCCTCCAAGCAACAATGTGGCAAAACGGCCGTTTGTTGCGCACCTGGAAAGCAGGATCAGCGGCTAAATATAACGGCTACCTTGAAGATTACGCTTACTTGGCCGATGGCCTCTTGGCGTTGTACCAAAACGTCTTCGATGAACGTTGGTTTCTCTGGGCACGCGAGCTAGCAGATGTGATGCTTGCCCATTTTTATGATGAAAAAGATGGCGGCTTTTTTGATACCTCAGATGATCACGAGTCACTGCTGTATCGCCCCAAAGATGTACAGGATAATGCGACGCCAAGTGGCAATGCGATGGCTGCGGGGGTCTTGTTGCGCTTGAGCTTGTATACAGGAGAAGGACGGTATTGGGATGTGGCCGAAACGGCCGTATCTGGTTTGTATGGCCCCATGCTGCAGCATCCATCCGCTTTTGCGCAATGGTTGTGTGCGGCTTCTTTCATGCTGGGTGAACCACAAGAGGTGGCGATTGTTGGCGATTATGCAGAACCCAATGCGGAAGCATTGTTGGCGACGACATTTGCACGGTATCGTCCGAATCTGGTGGTGGTGATGGGTGGTGGGGGTGATACGGCCGTTCCGCTTTTGCAAGAACGGAAATGGCTCAATGACAAAGCAACCGCTTATGTTTGTCGCCGCTTCGTTTGCCAACAACCTGTCAATGATCCAGAGGCGTTGGCGGCACAGTTAACAGGCTAAATTGAAATTGTAAGCTAGATGCTGGTCTTATTAGCAATTTATTGGTTAATTACCCTCGTACCAATAGATGCAGCACCAATCTGAACCGATAAATGAGTTTAGATCAGCAGGTTGGCTGCCATTAAGTTTGAACAGTAAATTAGAGTGCTCTGGCATATAACTATTGCTTAATGCGTGTTGTCTATTGGGAGACCAAGAAACTCCAGCTTCGCGTTGTGGAACTTCTGGACTCAATTTTATCAACTCCCCATTAGCTAATTTAAACTCATAAAAAGCGTTTGCAGCACCTCCGTTTATTTGTGAAGCGCTAAATCTTAGATGCCCGTTTGGCATCAGGACTGGGCTGTGAAAATCGTTTCCTACCTCAGCCGGTAATTGATAAGATTGCTTTAGAGTGACGAACGGATTTTCATCTGGGATTAGATGCCAAATTTGAATTTTTCGTTTTCGATTGAGTTGAATAATTGTTGTTGAATTGAGCCACACAAAAGCATCACTGTAAGCGTAAAAATCGGAATCAGGAAATTTAAAAACACGATTACTATAAGCCTCGATGATTGCCCAAGAGCCGTTTTCAAAGCCATCTTCGATGATAAGTGCGTAATGACCATCAGAAGACCAGCTTATTGGTACATAAGTTGTCCTACTGATACATGGTTGTACATCATCTAGACAACCGAGTGAGGGAGTTGTATTGGCACTTGGTTGAATTGCTATCGTTGCGTTTGTGGGATTGTCTACTAAATTAGTTTGCCAAATTCCTTCAGCATCTCGCCAACTTAAATGATCTTTTCTAGGCCATGTGAAATCGAGATTATAAAGGTTGTATGTTGATGGTTCAAATGTTGAATTTGTCAAAATTGTAGATATTTGTTCATCGTCAAGCGAAATTTTATGTACAAAAATTTGGGGAGCGTTTGTTGTCTCCGCATCGGTTACATAAACAAGCCATTCTCCATCTGGCGAAACGGATATGGAGGGTGGAGGTGGGGGAGAATAAAGAATGTTTTCAGGAGCATGTAACTGTCTAGCTTGTAATCTTGTTACGATTGTTTCAGTTTGTGTCGGAATATGAAAGGCAATCAAATCAAATGCTCTTTCTAGCGTAACCTCTCGCAAAAATAGCGCAATGTTATTTGAAAATGTTGCCCAAGAATAAACGTTTTCTGACAATATCTTGATTTCATCAGTTTGTGGAAGCCATTGTTTTAGCGTGTTATCTTGCACAAATATGATAGAGGATGAAGGCAAAGAAAATACGCTTGTCGCTGTTGGTGTTGGTTGTAAGGTTGGGGTAGAAGTTGGGGTTTTGCTTGGTGTCGCTGATGGGGGTGGTTGGGGTGTGGATGTAGGTGTAGGGGTTGTGGTGAAAACGGCCGTATTCTCCTCCACAACCACAGCCACAACAGTCGGTGTTGCCGTTGGCTCACTTGTTGCACAGCCTGCGATAAAAAGAACAATAAAAAGCAGAAATGAAAATAATAGTGGCTTGTTTGTCATCTGGCGTACCTTACCCAACTGAATTTGTACCAAGTATAAAGCAAACAGTCGTCGGAAACAGTTGTTTAACCCTTGATTCAACAACGATTGATATATATTGTTTTATCCACAGATTGTGCAGATTGTTTTTTGAAAGGATTAAAATCTGCACCATCGGCAGA
The DNA here is from genome assembly GCA_050290485.1 of Promineifilaceae bacterium (SeqCode). Lineage (GTDB taxonomy): Bacteria > Chloroflexota > Anaerolineae > Promineifilales > Promineifilaceae > JBNKHS01. The sequence continues at coordinate 3,354 of JBNKHS010000125.1, forward strand.
TTCTGCGGACAAGCATTTTGTATGAGTATTTCCTAACGGTTAACCATCGAACGGGGTGTCTATCTGTTGCAAAATGGGAATTGACATATAATTTATGTAGGAAATCTTACGGGCAGTAATTTTTAGACAACATACACTACTGTCCAGTATAGGAGAATCGGATAACGGCCGTATAGAATATAAACGCCCAAATCCGCTATACTATTCAAGATTTCTTGGGAATTGACGTAGTAGGAGACAACTCATTTGATGAATCGAAAAATAACCTTCTTGTTTTTTGTTGCGATTGCTGTGTTGGGAAGTACCTTATTTGCAGGCACTGCTGCTGCGGCTAAATGTTATCCCCATCCCAATGGTGTGGGGTATGTTTGCAACGCTGAACAACCAGAACCGACATTTGTCAAACCAGCACCGTTTGCCGACAGCATTTTGCCTTCGCAAAATTACGCTAAACTGAAAGATTTAATCAACGTTTATGCAGAACCCACCATGTCTAGCCCGATTGTGCGCAATGTGGGTGATGGCTTCTTGTATTCAACTATTCAAGGGGTACAGGAAAATGAAGGACGGATTTGGTATCAAATCAATTGGGGCGAATGGGTACGCGGCGAAGATTTGATTTTGGTCGAAGCATCGGACTTTACTGGTTTAGAGATTCAACGCACGCCAGAACGGCCGTTTGGTTGGATGGTTGTGGATTACTGGTACAGCGAAGAACCGGGTACAGAACCACCGGAAGATGCCGTTAAACTGCCCCGTTATACCTTCCTCGAAGTGTACGAAGCTGTAGAAGACGATGAAGGATGGCTGTGGTACAACATTGGCGGTGGACGATGGATGCGTCAGACCTATGTCAGTTTAATTGATCCCGAACCCCGTCCTGCGGATGTTGGCCCCGATGAATATTGGGTAGAGATTGACCTGTATGAACAAACAATGGCTGCTTATGTGGGTGATGACATGGTGTATGCTGGACTGGTTTCTAGTGGCTTAAATCGTTGGCCGACCAATGAAGGATTATTCCAGGTATGGGATCGTCATTGGAAAACAAAGATGTCTGGCGCAGAAGGCAAAGTAGACTACTACTTCATCGAAGATGTGCCCCATACGATGTTCTTTGACAATGACATCGCTTTGCATGGTGCCTTTTGGCATGATCGCTACGGCTATAAACATAGCCATGGCTGTGTAAATATGCCCCCACGAGATGCTGAATGGGTTTTTAAATGGTCGCAAGGTGCACCGAATGATTTATGGGTGTTTGTCCATACTTCAGATCCGCAACATTACTTTAACCGCTTTGATCCTGAGGCAAATTTTGCTGGACCGTAAGATAGTTTGCAGTAAACGGTTTTCAGAAATTGACAGATTATAAAAATTGAAGAGTAGAGAGAGCTATCAAATGGATAGCTCTCTTTTTTATTTAGATTACCTTCACTTGTGGGTTAATTAAAATCCCGTGTCCACCTATCTGAGACTTGTTTTCCTTTTTCTATATCATCAACGACCAAAATGAGTTGATGATCATGATCGCTGTAAATGGTTTCAATATTGATATTGGCATCTGCCATTCTGCGAGCAATCATCCCCAGCTGACCAGGCACATCCTGTTTAAGGCGCTGAACCAAAACTTCTTGCTCAATTACCACTTGGATGCCTGCTGCTGTTAAAACTTCTTTGACGGGGACATCACTGGCAAACAAGAAGTGCATCAAGCCATGGTCATTAGCCAGCCAACCGCCACCGCCTTCAACGCTGATACCTGCCTTGCCCAATGCTTCTCCCATTTCTGCCAGTGCCCCTGGCCGATTGTCTAATAAAATTGTCACGTCCTTCATCTTGCATTCCTTGTTTGTTTTTAGGGTTGTGGTGCTTGCTCACGCCGGTTTGGCCCATAATCGCGCACGATTTGCCCAACACGTAAACGGTAATCTTTAAAATAGCTGTAACGGCCGATTTTTTGTGCCTTGCCGTGCTCGATATGTTCTCGCCATTGCTGAATGGCTTCTTCATCTCGCCAGAAGGAGAGGGATAGGAGCTTGCCTTCTTCGGCTAGACTGCTGAACCGCTCAATGGAGATAAAGCCATCAATCTTTTGTAGATCGGCGAGGAGGGAAACGGCCGTATCTAAATAATCATCCACATGCTCACGCTTGGGAATCACTTCAAAAATAACTGCATACATAAATTTACCTTGTAACCATCCAATTGGATTTGAATTTTTGCGCAAACACAGTGTAAGATAGCTGAATCAATAAGTAAAATAGATGTTTAGCATGATAACCATGCAAAAAACTGATGATTATGGAACACAACCAAATTGAAGCATTTGTTACCATCGCTGAGGTCAAGAAGTTTTCACGTGCGGCCGAAATCCTGCATCTGTCCCAACCGGCGATCAGCCGACGCATCCAACTTTTAGAACAAACCTTAGACACGACTTTATTTGACCGGACTAAAAAAGGAGCGCGGTTAACCCAAGCAGGGGAACAGTTCTTGCCTTATGCACAACGAATTATGGCTGCCATGCGTGATGGCATCGAAGCTGTGCAGGCAACTCAAAAAGAAAGCCAAGGGATTGTGAAGTTAGCCATTGTGGGTACATTGGCTAGCACAAATTTGACCGAACAAATCAGACATTTTCGTCAGGCGTACCCTCACGTTCAATTGCTGTTACAAACAGCAAGAAGCAAAAATGTGAGCCGCTTAGTAAAAAATGGAGATGTGCATATTGGCCTGCGCTATTTTGCTGATCCACAACCAGATTTGAATTCAGAACTCATTTTTGAAGAAGAGTTGGTTTTAGTTAGTTCTGCTCAACGTCAGTTTTTAGCCGAGCCGCAAACTATTATGGCTCTACAAGGTATTCCATGGGTCAGTTATCCAATTGGCACAGGGTCGTCGGGTGAACCCTTTGCCAAATTGTTGAATCAAATTTTGCTGAGCAATAATCTTAACGAGCCAGAAATTATTACAATTGATAGTCTAACCGCACAAAAACGATTAATCGAGGCTGACTTTGGGATTGGGTTGTTGCCCAAAAGTAGTATTTTAGAGGAATTGCAATTAGAGAGTGTCAAATTGTTGGAAGTCCCACTCCTGAAGGCAACTGCTCCAGTGATGATGCTCTCGCGGAAAGAGGGTTATTTTAGTATGGCAACTAAAAGTTTAATGGCTGCGCTTCGAGCTCAGGATAAAATACTTTAAGGTGTTGAAGACTCTAGCGTAAAATCAACGGCCGTTCCATCAAGATAGCCCGTCAAAAATTGTGCACGATTAATGGTTGCCCCTTCGGGAACAAGGAACGCTGCCCATCCTTTCACCTGCATGCCAGGATTGAGTACACTTTCACGCAAACGTGGTTTACCTTGATCTTCATAATATCTATCCATGATTTCATAATCATATGCATAATTTTCATCATCAAACACAGACCATTGATTGAGACGGTAATCAACAGCTTTATTGCTTTGATTGTCATATTCCACATGCAGATAAAAGACGCGTTCCACGTTTTCATCGCTGTCCGTAACTGTTTCTTCGCTAAATTCATGAACAATAACGGTATAATCATCCACGGTAACCCATTCTTGAGGTAAGGCTGGAGAAGGTGGAGATGCGCTGGAAGGGGTTGACAGATCACACCCCAATAAAATAGCGACTGTGAGCAAGGTAACAAGGCCATAACCAATTTGTTTGAGCTGACTTTTCACGAACAGTTCTCCTGTTGAACATTAGATTTTATTTTGAATTCCTGTTTTCTTGATAAAATAGCACAAAAAGTTTTGACTTGGTATGCAGCTTGCTGCTTTTTACTCATAATCGTTTGTAAATCGCACTTTACCAAAGTCCCCGGCACTTTATTTGTGACTTTGCTCTCGACCAAAGAACGCAAGTGCCGGGGACTTGCCACAATCATACCTTAGTAAAGGTCTAAGCTGGAGGATAACGTATTGCCATCTAGAAATGAATTTGCTGTCATTGGCTTAGGGCGTTTTGGGAGTGCCTTGGCGCTTAGCTTAGAAGAACATGGTCATTACGTTCTGGGTATTGATCAAAACATCGAAATTGTGCAAAGCTTGTCTTCGCAACTAACCCATGTTGTCGCTTTAGATGCCACGGATGAGGAAGCTTTGAATTCTATTGATATTCGTACCTTTGAAACAGTTATTGTGGCCATTGGTACAGATTTTGAGAATAATTTATTGATTACTGTGGCCCTTAAACACCTTGGTGTTAATTACGTTATTTGCAAAACGATTAGCCGTCGGCAGCGTGATATTTTGCGGAAGATTGGAGCTGATCGGGTTATTCTGCCAGAACGAGAAGCAGGGTCTCGCTTAGCAATGGAGTTGATGAATCCGGGGCTCATGGAGCGCTTTGCTTTAGGCCCTGGTTACAGTATTGCTGAAATTGAACTGCCTGTTCGGTATGCGAATCAATCGCTCCTTCAATCTGATTTACGGCAAAAATATGGGATTAATGTTTTGGTTGTTAAACGTGAAAATCAATTACATACATCCCCCCGCGCTGACTTTATTTTGTTAAAAGATGATATTTTGGTTGTTTTGGGAGCCGATGAAAAAATTGAAACATTTTCCCAATTGAATGGTACATGAAGAATAGATCTCCAAAACGGTACGGTGATACAGCCCGTCATTTGCTAGATAAAACAGCGCATAAAATGACGCATCATGGCTACTCGGTGGCGCTGCGGGTTGTTGTAGGTTTGATATTCCTGATTGTGTTGGGGTCCATTTTGTTGATGTTGCCGGGGATGGCTGTAGAACGGCCGTTAACCCCCACCGAAGCCATTTTTACAGCCACATCTGCCCTTACCGTGACTGGACTATCGATCATCACGCCGGGATCTGATCTCACTTTGATGGGCAAAATTGTTTTGCTGGCACTCATCCAAGTTGGTGGTGTAGGCTTCATGTTTATCGCTGTCATCCTTCTACAGATCTTAGGGCGTCGCGTTTTATTATATGATCGTTTAGCACTCTCCGATTCCCTCGGCTTAGATTCCCCGCGTGCTGTGCTCACCCTGGTTAAACGCACATTGATTGGCGTGCTGGCTATTGAAGCGATAGGTGCGATTTTACTGTGGGTGAATTGGATGCGGATTTTGCCCCCAGCAACAGCGTTAGGGTATGCAATTTTTCATGCGATTTCTGCCTTTTGCAATGCTGGGTTTGATTTGTTTCATGGCACACAAGATATAAACGGTGTACCGTTTAATGGCATTCCCCGAGACAACTTTTCTTTAGCTATCATGGGAACGCTCATTTTAATGGGTGGATTAGGAATTCCAGTCATCAGCGAAGTTTTGTCGATTCATGATCGCAAAAGATTTTCACTCAATACACGGATTACGTTGGTTGTTGTTGCCGGTCTCACCATGACAGGATGGATCGGGTTGTTCATATCTGAAGTATTTACAGGTTCCGTATTGGCAGGTGAACCTTTAAGCGACCAATTGATGCAAACTTTATTTCAATCCATCTCTAATCGAACCGCTGGATTTGCAGGGCTGCCTCAATTTCACCGCTTGAGCCACGCTGGTGCTTTGTTGATTATTGTGATGATGTTTGTTGGTTGTGCTCCTGCTTCAATGGGTGGCGGGATTACAACTGGGACATTTTCGGTGTTGATGATTAGCCTGATAGGGTATGTACGTGGCTATGATTCGCCGCGTTTATTCAACAGAACCGTCGATGCAGAAACGAGGCAGCGAGCCGGTGCTATTTTGACCATTGCTCTGGTTTTGTTGATTGTGTCTACGTGGCTTATTTTGATCAGCAATCCAACATTGGGGTTTGAAGAGGTCTTGTTTGAAGTTGCTTCCGCATTTGCAACTTGTGGTCTTTCTTTAGGCATAACGTCCGATCTAAACGGGTTCGGCAAATTAATTATTATGATCTTGATGTTTTGGGGTCGACTGGGACCGTTAACTGTGGTCATTGCCTTAGCGCAAAATCGGCGTAAAGCAAAGAATCTTGTGCAGTACCCCGAAGAGCAAATATTAATTGGGTAGTCGGAAAGATACGCTTTTACCAGAGTCAACATTTTCAACGCAAAGAAGCAAAGGTGCAAAAGATACAAAGAAGAAAAAGCTTTGTATCTTCCCTTCTTTGTGGTCTTTGCGTTAAGTTGTTACATAGTTCGGTAACATTCTAATTGAAAAGATTGATTACTGGACTGATCGTTCCAAATAGACTATAATTATTTTTGATGGCACGACATGTAGAGTTTGATCAAGTAAAAATAATAGATAAAGCCAAAGAGTTGTATTGGCAAAAAGGGTATGAAGCAACTTCTGTTCAAGATTTAGTTGAGCATCTTGAGATTAGTCGCAGCAGTTTGTATAACAGCTTTGAAGACAAGCATACCCTTTTTTTGCAAGCGCTTAATCATTATCAGCAGAGTGGACTTGCCAACTTACATCATCTAGTAGATGTTTACGGTTATGGGAAAACAACGATTGAGCGTATTTTTACGAGCACCCTTGAGCAGATGTTGAATGATACAACTTGTAAAGGATGTTTTCTGGGTAATTCGATGGTTGAGTTGGCCAAGCATGATGTAGAAGTTGCGGCTATTGTTACCGCTTATCGACAAGAAATGGAAGATATTATGCAGAAGTCGATTTTGGCAGCGCAGGAAGCTGGGGATATCGAGGCGGATGCTAACCCTGTTGCCTTAGCACGTCATTTTTATAGTGTGTTGGTTGGGTTGAATGCGATTGGTAAAACACGTCCAGATCCTCAGGTTTTGCGTGATATTGTTGAAGTTGTGTTTTCGATGTTGAAGTAGCGGTTATATTTTTTTGTTTTTATTTTGGAATGATCGTTCCAAATATTTAGATATACTATAAATTAAGGAGTTTTATCAATGGGTAAGTTAGATGGAAAAGTGGCTGTTATTACAGGTGGTAACAGCGGGATTGGTTTGGCGACAGCACAATTGTTTCATGAAGAAGGGGCGAAGGTGGTGATTACAGGCCGTGATCAGGCGAAGTTGGACAGAGCCGTTGCTGAGATTGGTGAGCGTGCGGTGGGGGTGAAGTCAGATACGGCCGTTTTGCAGGATATTGAAGATCTATTTGGTACCGTAAGCGATCATTTTGGCAAAATTGATGTCCTGTTTTTGAATGCAGGTGTTGCTCGCTTTGCTCCTGTTCCTGCTGTCACTGAAGAATTCTTTGACCAAATTTTTGATATTAACGTCAAAGGGCTTTACTTCGCTGTGCAAGAAGCATTGCCTTTGCTTAATCCCAATGCGTCCATTATTTTGACAACTTCCGTAGCCAACCAGAAGGGAAGTGCAACAATGAGTGTCTATGCGGCCAGCAAAGCAGCCGTGCGCTCATTTGCCAGAACATTATCTGCTGAACTCGTAGAGCAGGGTATTCGTGTCAATGCACTCAGCCCCGGACCGATTGAAACCCCGATTTTTGATACCTTAGGTTTGCCGCCAGAAGCAATTGACAGCGTTAAGGAGAGCTTTACAGCAAGTGTCCCCATGAAACGATTGGGCAGTTCGCAAGAAGTGGCTCGTGCTGCACTTTTCT
>JBNKHS010000126.1:0-10910 GCA_050290485.1 Promineifilaceae bacterium (SeqCode)
CGCTTTAATGACAGCGCCGATTCTTGTGCGTTCAATAAGGTACCAAACAACGATTATTAAACCAGCAGAAAATATCGAAGCAAAAATGCGGTAACGAGAGTAAATTAAATCGCCAAACATAACCCCACCAGAGATGAATTTTGGCGTTAATAATACTTGTTCTCCACTCCCCCAAATGGTGCGAATGGTTTCTTCAATGACCAACGCGGCACCAAAAGTGAGCAATAAACCATAAAGCGGTTCCTTCCCGTATGTGCGCCGCATCCCAACTTCCAGCCCCATGCCTAAAACAGCAACGAGCACGGGCGCAAAAATAAGTGCCCCAACAAAAACAAGTGGTGGTGAGTAGAGTGAAAATTCGGAGCCAGCGCCTAAGGTTAAAATGACAATGGCAAAGTATGCGCCGAGGGCAAACAAAGAGCCATGGGCCAGGTTGATCAATTCCATAACGCCCACAATCAGGGTGAAACCGAGGGCGATCAGGGCAAATAGCAAACCTAAACTAAGCCCGTTAATGAGATGCGGTATCAAATCAATTACAGCGTTCATGCTTTTTTCCTATGCAAATGAACTGAACAAAGGTGAATATCCATTGTTTCGTATTGGATAGTAGTTCGTGATGGTTGATGGGAATAGGTAACGGATGGTTAGATAAACGGCCGTTACCTATTCCACAAATCAATTAAATGTTATGGCTCATAAACTGGTGTATCTTCAAACGATTCAAGAACACATTCACCCTTAGCCAAAGCGTCATCTGGGCTAATTGCCGCAGCAATCGTGTAAATATCATACTCTTCCGATGGATTGCTATTGGCTGTGCCTAAGTAAACCGTCTGTTCCACATGATGCGTCTCTGGGTCAATCCAGGCACCATGATCTTGCATCCGTTCTTCCGCTGTCCATTCCCAGCCCTCCAAAACCTTAATAATTTCATGATTATTGGTCGTGCCCGCTTTTTCAATTGCGGAGAGCAAAGTATTCATCGCCATGTACCCATTGTAATAAACATTCCCAGGCACTTGCAGAGAGCTTTCCGGGTATTCTGCTTGGTAAGCGGCCACAAATTCATCGACGCCGGGTAAATCCAAGCCGTAATACCAGGTTGTACCAAAGAGACCAAATGGAGGAACGCCGTAAACATCGGGCCAATCCTGTTGATTGTTAATCCAGGCAATTCCCTGATCCATCCCTTGTTCTACAACTTGAATACGCATTGCTTTCAAGTCATCACCACCAACAGCAGCGGCAACCACATCGGGTTCAAGTTGTTGCAAGGTTAATAAAATAGAGCTGAAATCACGGGTGCCTTGTGGTACAGGAATCTCTTCAACGATGGTTGCGCCGGCAGCTTCTGCTTGCGCACGCGTTGCGGCAGATGTTTCATGACCCCAAACATAATCATTGGTCAGGAGTACCCATTGGTCACCAAACGTTCCAACTGCACCTTCAACTGTTGCTTTAGAGAAGTTTGCCCCATGTCCATCCCAGACAAATTTGGTGCGATGACAATTGTCTGCCGATTCTGAAGGTGAGCTGGAGTTTGTATTGAAATAAATGACACCATTTTCTTGGGCAACTTGGGAAATCGCATTAGCCACACCAGAGCTAACTGCACCAATCAAGAAGCTGACACCATCTTGGTTGATCATGCGTTCTGCAATGCGCGTGCCTGTTGCTGGGGTTGTCTCTGTATCATAATGAATGAATTCAATGGGACGCCCTAAGACGCCACCTTTTTCGTTGAATTCTTTAATGGCCATCATCATACCTCTGCGATCCATCGCCCCGCTGTTGGCATATTGACCACTCGCATCAGAAGTAAACCCAATCAAAATTGGCTCTACTGCCTCTTCCATCATTTCTTCTTCTGCGGCTGACTCAGCTTCAGCACTTGCCGCTTCAGCTTCGGCCATGGCTGCCGCTGCTGCCGCTTCAGCTTCTTCTAAAGCAGTTTGGGCCGCTTCCAACTGTGCAGCTAGTTCAGCTTGTGCGTCTTCATCCCCCGTAGCCGCAGCTTCTAAAGCAGCAACGGCCGCTTCAGCAGTTGCCTGTGCATTTTCGGCAGCCGCCTGAGCGGCATCAAGTTCAGCTGTATCTATTTCAACCGGTGCTGAAGATGAAGAACAAGCAGCTAATAAAATAATAAGGACAGCCGTTGCTAATGACATGAAAATTGATTTGCGAGTTATTTTAGACTTGTGCATTTTCCCTACTCCTTTTCTTAAAATGAATACTTATTTTGATGCTAGGTTGCTGATAACTTTACTCAGTAAATTAAGGCCGTTCGATCAGGAGAACATGAATACCAAAACGGTACCCGAACAAAGGTAGCTAGAATTGCGGCTGTTTTGGATTTAGTGAGTTGAATTACGGCCGTTAATTGAGACACGTCCCCAAAAAGCTGAATCAATCATTATGCATAGCATTTCTCCTTCTTCGTTATATCCTTCCATCGAATAAATCCCGCTCCCCTCTACTGGTTTATACGTAACAGTTATACGAATCACTTATACGTATAAGTTGGCGGCAGAATAACACATGAATTGAGACTTGTCAAGAAAATAATGCTAAATTCTGTACCTAAATGTGAATCCGGTATCGGCTAGGTATTTCTAGTTTCAGACATTTAGAGATCGAACAGAATCAATTCCTAATCTGTCAATGTTTGTGTTGTGATCACAAAGGTTGTGATCACATAAGCAATAACATGGAAAATGATCAGCACCAAAAAGCCTAATGAGGATGAAACGGGGAACGGAAATGGGGCTCCTTCCGGATTTATAACTGAGGTAATGTTAGGAATGATGGAAACAACCAAGGCGACTGTTGCCACAATCCAATAAGTGCGAATAGGATTTTTTGTCATTTGGGCAAGCACAGCAAAAACAATAACGCCGACAAAAGTAAAAACGGCCGTCAAAAACCCAATCGTGCCCGCACTCAATGGCGGGAAATCGGCCGGTGATGGCAAATCTAAAATCGCATTAACAATGAAAAACGCGATCAGATTAGCAACAACCGAGGCCACAATCGCTACAATCCCTGCTTTTACAATCTTGCTCTTATCTACTTGTTTTATTTGTGTAGTTGTACTCATTTTTATCTTCCGCCTTCATCAATTTTATTTTTGCCAACTGGCTGCATAATCTGCTACATATTGCCGCATGGTAATAGGGTCACGTCGCAATAACTGCTGAACATCATTGGTGATTGTTTCGGCTGAGCCTCTGCGGGTTGCCAAATAAAGACCGGAAGTAACCATTACATATCCCCAAGGATACCCTCGCTGCTTCATACGCAGGGCAAAGCGCAGTAAGGACGGACGTGAATAAGTGATTTTGCGACCTAAAACATCGGTGAAAATCTTGGCGACTTGATCATAAGTCAACGCTTCTTGGCCAGTTAGTTCATATGCTCGGTTCTCATGCCCAGAGGTTGTCAGCACATGGGCGGCAACAGCGCCAATATCACGAGCATCAATAAAAGCAGTTTTGGCATTTCCTGCCGGGATGAAAATATCATCATATTGCACAATATCTACGCGATGGGTTGTATCCAGATTTTGCATGAAAAATCCCGCACGCAGAAACGTGTAAGGTACGCCAGATGCTTGCAACAATTTTTCCACCTTGTAATGAGGTACATAGGATTTCTTCTCTATCCCTATCAATGACAAAAAGGCAATCTGGGCAACCCCTGCCTCAGCCGCATAATCAATCACGGGTTTGACGTAGGTATCAATGTCAGAAATGGCTGGAGGGCGCATCAGAAATAACTTTTTCACTCCAGCAAACGCAGCTTCATACGTTTCCGGTTTACCAAACTCGAAGAAAACAGTTTCCCCTGCTTCCTGAGGCACATTCTCGACATCTTTTTCATTGAGGGCTGTGGCGCGGGCTATATAACCCAATGTATGTAACGATTTGACGACTTCACGCCCTACATTGCCTGTCGCACCAATGACCAGCACGGGCACGGCCGTTTTTTGCTTCCTATCTTGATAATCTATTGTTAGTTCTTTCATTATTTTTAGACCAGTCTATATAATTACTTTAAAAAAATTACATGCCACACCGCAAAAGCAGCTCAACTTCCTCAGCAATGTCTTTAAGTGGTTGTGGGCTTTGTTGACTGCGGCTAAGGATGATCCCCCCTTCTAATGCCGAAATGATCAGCGCTGCCAGGCGACGGGCACGAGCATCACTGTAACTGCCCTGACGTAGTTTTTCCGCGAAAGTATTCTGCCAGCTTTGGTATGCTTGATGGCACGCTGCACGCAGTTGATCATTGCTGGATGCAGATTCGAGAGCAATCGCTGTAATTGGCCCGCCAGCGCTGTAACCAGAGGCTGCCACCTGATCGGCCAGTGTGGAAATGAAGGTAACAACGGCCGTTACTGGATCATCAATTTCTGCCATGCTAAGACGAATACGTGCTTCAATCATACGGCTTGAATGGGCAATCGCTTCCAGGCCTAGCTCCACTTTTCCATCTGGGAAATAATAGTACAACGATCCTTTGGGTGCGCCGCTTTCTGCTAATATCTGATTCAACCCGGTGGCGTGATAGCCCTGTGTTTCCATCAGCTGGCATGTTGTCTCGATAATTTGCTCTCGTTTTGAACTCATATGCACAATTATAGCAACCGGTCTACTTTTTTCAACTTATATTTGAAATCAGAGGGTGCCGAACCAAACAGGCACCGGCAATTAGAGGAGCAATCTCTGGACAACGTCTATCATCTGTCAGAGTGGCATTCGGCTGTTAAGAAGCATGAACAGGCCCTAGCATTTGCTCATGAGACAAGGACATATCGCTTGCTTGAGTACCTTCCAACGTTGGTGTACCGTCTACGCGATCCATGAATGGGAATGGTCTAGGATTGATGTGGTCGACTTGAATATAACCATTGCTTAAATCATTATTCGAGTGCGCAAGGGTGGCATGAAGTTTTTACACGGGATGAGCTATTCCATTTAATCACCACTCGATATAAACTAAGTACCATCCATTACTAAATATACATGGGTGACGAGGATTATGGAGCAGTTACAAATCTATCTTCTGGGACAATTACGGTTGTTTGTGGGCGAACGGCCGTTTCCCTTCAAATCTTTACCACGTGTGAAAACATTATTGGCCTATCTGTTATTGCATCCCGACAATCCCATACCGCGCAACAAACTAGCCTTCACGTTGTGGCCAGATGTGCCTGAGACTAAAGCCAAAAGCCGGCTGCGTCGTCACATTTATGAGCTGCGTCAAGCCCTACCCCCAACAACAGAAGAACTACCCTGGATGATTGTAAATGCACAAACCATTCAGTGGAATCCGGCAGCACCCTGCTGGTTAGATACGGCCGCTTTTAACTATCTAATACGCCAACCAAACCGTCTGGCGGAAGCGATTGCCCTCTATACGGGCCCTTTATTACCTGATGAAGATGAATCCTGGCTGCTTTTGCCACGTCAACAGTTGCAAAATGGGTATCAACAAACATTACAACAACTGATTGAACACAATTGGCGACAAGACGATTGGCAACAAGCCTTGGTTTATGCCCAACAATTACTACATAGCGACCCATTTCATGAAAAAGGAATACAACAGCTATTGGCATTATTGTATGGTTTAGGGGAACGAGCGACGGCCGTTTCTCGCTATCAACAATTTACAGACCAATTAATGGCGGATTTGGAAGTCCCCCCCCTACCAGAAACAACGGCCGTTTATGATGCCATTCACGCGAATGAAGAAACAACGGCCGTTTTTGCGTTGGCAGAACTAGTTGCCCCACCGGTTGCACCTCAAGAAACAGCCACCAAACATCCAACTTCTGGCAATATCCCCAACTTGCTACAACCTTTGATCGGCCGCGAGCAAGAACTGGCGGAACTGATTCAATTCATGATCGGCAAATCGCCTGTGCGTTTGCTGACCTTAACCGGCATCAGCGGCATTGGTAAAACACACCTGGCAATTGCCACAGCCATACAATTACAAAACCATTATGCTACCTGCTTCCCCGATGGCTGTTTTTTTTTGACCTTAGCATCTCTTTCACAACCGGAACAAGTGTGGACGACTATTGCCAATCAGTTACAGGTTAAAGTCAAAGGGCAGAACGATCCGTTTGCCGTATTAAGAGAACATTTACGCTACAAGCAATGTTTGCTTATTTTAGATAATTTTGAACATCTGTTAACGGCCGTACCCGCATTACAAACCTTGTTGCAAGCCGCTCCCCAATTACAAATTTTAGTCACGAGTATTGTTCCACTGGGCATCATTGGTGAACAAGAGTATCCGCTACACGCCTTACAACTGCCTGCACTTGCGGAAAAAGCAGCCATCACCACCCTCATGCAAAACGAAGCAGTAGCCTTTTTTACGGCCATTGCCCAAACAGCAAATCCTCATTTTCAACTCGACGAGAAAAACAGCACTGATGTAGTCAAAATTTGTCACCAATTAGACGGAATTCCGCTAGCACTTGAATTGGCGGCGGCACAAAGCAAACATTTAACACCAACTCTACTACAGCAACAGCTTGTCGTTAGTCAACAACTGGTTTCTCAGGCCACAACGACCAGACCTGACCGTCACCAAAGCATTTCGGCAGCGTTGCAATGGAGTTTTGACCTACTCACGGATGCTGAAAAAGAGTTGTTATTACAACTGTCGTATTTCCCTGATAGCTTTTCCCTAACGGCCGTTTCTGTAATTTGTTTTCAACATTCGATTACAGAGATCGACGCCTTTGACGCCGACATATTCAACCGCCTCACCCAACTGGCCAACAAACATTTTATTTACAGTGTCAATCGGCCAACGGTTGAAGGTGTTATACGGTTTGCCATGTTGCGCACGATTCGCCACTTTTTGCGCGAACAGTTTCCTCCAGCCATTGATCTGTCCTGGCAACTTCGCTATCTTAATTACTATGCGCAGAGCATCTGGCCATTGCGTATCGAATACCACGACAATGCACCAAAATGGCAACGCTGGTTGGAAAATGAAACCGAAAACGTTCGTCAAGCCTTAAATTGGGCGTATACATCTGATGATGAATCACAATTCGCTCCCCTTGGTGTCAAAATTGTGATTGGGATGGGGCCTTATTGGGAAACAGCCATGCATCTTACCGAAGCCCTTTTTCAATTCCAGCGCTTTGACAGCCGCCTCAACAATTGTTCCCCTGAAACACAAATTCGCTTTTTAAGAGCCGCCGGTACAATTGCTGATTTGGTTGGTTTACCAGATGATGTTGCCTTTGATTATCGAGAACGCGCCTTGGCTTTGGCCCGACAAGGGGAAGACCCTGAACTGATTTGTTATTGTCTAGATACGTTTGGCAGTTCGGCGAATCGGCGTGGTGATTTTGCACGCGGCGAACGGATGTTACGTGAAGCGTTGGCCTTAGAAAAGGAGATGCACCCACAACAAATTCGTTATCGGCAGGCCTCCATTATGATGAACCTGTCGATTGCGATCAAAAGAAACAGCGCGGATATAGAACAAGCCCTTACTTTACAAGAAGGGTGTGTTGACTTTCTGCGTACGCAAAACCGACCTTCTGATTTAGCCAAAGCAATTCTCTCCCTCGGTCACACCTACCGTGGTATTGGCAACCATCAGAAGGATGCCGCGTGCATACGTGAAGGCTTGCAAATTGGGCAAAAGTTAAATGATCGTTTTGTACAAATATTATTTTTAACGGCCGTTGCCGAACATGCAAAATTCCATCATCAATTCGCAGACTCAGTCCAAGTCTATGGTGCTTTACTCACACTAAGCCAAACATTCCATATTGGCTGGCCACCCTATATGCAAGAAGGATTTACACGTGATTTGGAAACATGTCACGGGCAAATTACAGCAACCGCGTACACCCTCGCTTGGGAAAAGGGCACTCGCCTTTCCCTAGAAGAAGCGGTCTCACTCGCCCATCAAATCATCTCTGATCACCTTGATGTGTTAGATAATCAATAAAATAGTGCGTAGTGCGTAATCGAGAAAACATTATGCACTACGCACTACAAATCATTCTCCGCCCTACTCCCTCATCAAACCAAAGTTTCGGACGTTTTTCGGACGCACCCCATTTACGCTTTCCCCAATTGACAAATTAGTAAACGGTAAACGGTATCCGAATAGTCGATTACCTATAACCGGATGACCCATTATGAATCTGCACCAAATCGATCTGGTGCAAACAACATTTGCGCTTGTGCATGCAGAAGCAAATCTGTTTGTGACCCAATTGTATAATCATCTGTTTCGTCTTGATCCCTGCTTATGTTATCTGCTGCCACAAGAAATGGAGGCACACAATAAAGAATTCATGCTTATTTTAGCGGAGATTGTAGACGGATTGTCACGGCCGTATCTGCTCATTCACAACACGTTAAAACCACTGGGACATCAATACGCCGCTTCCAACATTCGTCCTACTCATTACCATACTTTCGCCACCGCTTTGCGTCTGGCATTAGCGAACATTTTAGGGCCTGCCTTCACGACCGAAGTTGAGGCCGCTTGGATGGATGCTTATTACCTAGTCATAGGCGTCATAAAAGAAACAAGGAAATAGCATAGACATGACAGAATCGAATTTAAATCAGCTTTTCAAATTTACCGTTGATGATTTGCACACCAATCGTCAAGGCCACATGTCTGCTGCCCAACAGCAACGCTGGGCAAACGCAGGACAATGGGCGGGGACGATGACAACGACGGTCATCCCCTTAATTGTCAGCATCTTCGTCGCTGTTGTCGGTCTGATCATCAGTGTGATTGTGGAGCAGATTGTGCTAGGCGGCGTGCTTAGCTTGGTCCTCGCCGGCGTGGTTGGGCTGGGTACTCGACTCGCTTTGCGCGGCAACGGCCGTTCTGAAACACCACAATTGGTAACGGCCGTATATCGCGCAGAAGGTATCGCCCATCTCAAAGAGTTTGTCGATCATAGTGAGCATGGCGCGTCGCGGCATTATCAATTAGAGATTGAACATCATACGTTTCCGCTTTTTCGTAAAGAGCAGTTCGAGGCACTAGAAAATGGAGCCCGTTACGTCGTGTATTACCTGGATGACGATAGCAAATACATTCTCTCCTTGGAACAAATAAACTAGCAAATTTTTAGAGAGGTAAACATGTCTGAGAAAATTTGTCCAAAGTGTAACGGCCAAATGGATAATGGTTATTTAGCCGCCAGTGGTCGTGATGCGATCATTTATACAACACTGAATCCGGCAGGCAAGTATGAGAATGTGTCCCTGGATGCCTACGCTTGTCTGGATTGTGGATATGTTGAAGTGTTGGTCAACAGCACGCAGCTGAGAAAGATAACGGGGAAGTAATTGGGGAGGTTTAGGTGGAAACAATCCGTGAATTTTTCCTAAATTATTGGGTTTTACTGGCAGTATTACTGGCAGTAGGTAGTTTTTTACTGGCGCTCATCACCCCCTGGCTACTTTTCTGGCGGTATAAAGCAAATCAGCGCTGGTTAAAGGAAAACGGCCGTCCGACACTGGCCAAAATCCTTAAAATCTGGGACAGCGGCACCACTATTGGTTATAGCAGTCAAAGCAATATGGTTGGGGTTGGTCTACTGTTGGAGGTAACCCCTGAAGGGTGTGAACCTTATCAAGTCAAAGCCCGCGATCAACTGCATGTCATCGATTTCTCTCGTATTGCTCCAGGCATGTTAATAGAAGTGTGTGTCCATCCTGAAAAACCAAACAAAGTCGTTATTTCAAAATGGAATGTGATGTGGTGAATGAAGCCCAAATCATGGTCGTGTTCTAAACCCAAACACACTGAGGAGCCATTTCCAGATTTTACTTTCACAAGAGACGACGACTGTCGTTGAACTCCATGAATAAAAACGTCGGAGACGCGCCAGCGGCGGCGTCTCTACATAGAGGAGAAATATGATGTTAACGTTATGCGAAGAACTTTATTGTGCCTTGCATTTTAATGCAGATGATAATTGTCTTGTGCCTTTAGACCCAAACACAGCCAATTTAATTGTGGCCGGGGGGCTAACAGCGGAACTCTTTTTAGCTGGCCGGTTACAACTAGGTGAGGATCGAATAACGGCCGTTGACACTACCCCCACTGGTGACAAATTGTTAGACGAAAGCCTAAAATGCCTGCACCCAGCCGTTCATTTCTCAGCCAATGATGGCGAATGGTTTGATGCTGTTGCCCAAAAACTACCCTTTGCCCAACAGATACAAGTCCGTTTGCTCAACAAAGGGGTAATCCAGCCGTTGCAAAAGCGCAAATGGTTTGGACTCTCACGTTCCACCGTTTATCCCTTGCAGGATACGGCCGTTTTGCAACGTTGGCAACAGTTACAAATGGATGTACTCGTAAACGGCGCACAATCCACGGTCTCTGATGCCGCGCTCTTGTTTATGAGCAGCGTCTGGGGAACACCTTTACCGAACACCTTCTCTCGCCAAGAACAAAAAACGGCCGATAAACGGTGGCAAGCCCTGTTTGGGGATTATTGGGGCGCATATCCGGTTGAAAAAACCACGGAGCCCATCCCCGGTCTCGACTCGGCGACTCGTGAAGCAATTGGGCAGATGACTGTCTCTTGGGCAACACTGCAAGCCAGCTTTGTCGCTCAAGAGGCAACCAACCAGGCCAATATTATTTCCGATATCTAGCCGAACCTATCCATTTGTGAGGAAACGCATGAAAATCCAACCTGTTTTGCCATGATTTCCCCCCTGGCATCGTTATTGTCTTATTTATTTTTGTATTGCTCTCAGCCTTGTCCAGTATTGCGATCACGGTAAAGGATATCGGCAATACAGTTCAAACCCGATTAACAATCCGAATCTGACAAAGGAGCTGTTTTATGAAACGCACAGGTTCTCATTTAATCTTTACCC
>JBNKHS010000127.1:0-10900 GCA_050290485.1 Promineifilaceae bacterium (SeqCode)
ATTCGCAATCTGCAACATCGCGTAAAACAGCGCTGCCTGCTGCACCGTATTAGCAAATTCGCCACGTAATAGCATCTGATACACTTCTGCTATGGGTACAAGGACAACTTCAAACTCTTCTGTTTCATCCCACTCTTGCTCACCGGCAAACACAACATCTTTGGCGAGGTAGTAATGAATTTTATTGGTGTATCGTGCTGGATCAGGGGCACCGCTGCCCAACAGTTCAAATTGATCAGAAATATATCCTGTCTCTTCTTGTAACTCTCGTTTTACGGCCGAAAGTGGTGATTCGCCTTCTAAATCCATCACACCGCCGGGAATTTCCCATATCGTTTCCTGAATACCGTGACGATATAAACGAATGAGGACGACCTTACCGTCCGGTGTAACGGGGACAACATTGACCCAATCTTTTTGCTCCAAAATGTAGTAAGGATCAATAATACGGCCGTTTGGCATTTCACATGTATCGGCTCGCAGCGTAATCCACCGATTCTCTACTAAATATTTTGATTCAATAATTTTCCAATCTAATTTACTCATATCTTCACAATTCTAAACAGTTGTTGATGCATTACCCTTACATCTACTGTATTTTATTTATACATTTGACCAACTAAGGCACAATTTCTGTTTCAATGCGCGTGGTCAGATAAGGTACACGGTCAAACCAAACAGGCCATGTCTCGATAGTTGTTGGTTCGCGCAAGGGCAAACGTTGATTAAGGTAGGTTACGGCCGTTTCTGGTTCCTGCCCCGTAATTGCCTCAATTTGTTTTGACACATCCAATTCAGCAGACGCCCGTCCCTCGGCAATCATCGAAAAAGTAACCCGACCATCATCATCAACGGCGGTTACAGTACCACTTTCAAAGCGGATGCTGTCGGGAACTAATGCAAACCCTTCAGGAATAAGAATGGATAATGCCTCAAAAGCAATTCCTGACGACTCTGTTGTATTTACGGCCGTTCCTTCAAACCCCACCTGCATCTGTAACGTCAAACGATCAGCCTGCTCACCAACATCATGGGAGTATGTTTCATTGATTATATTGACTACACGTAAAGAATCAGGTGTCAAAAACTCACGTACCGTCACCTCATCTGCCATTTCTGCTAAGGCTGCCGCTTGTAAATATTGCATAACTTGCGCGCGCAATGCTTCACGATCTTCAGCTGTCACCGCAGCAGTAGAACGGTTGCCTCCACCCTCAATCGGAGCTAAATTTCGTACTTCTACCTGCGTCGCCAACGTTCCTTCGACCCGATTAATCAAACTCTCAGGCACATTTCCTTGTGGTCCCGGCTCGATGGCAATAATTTGTACTTCAGCCGTGCTCCCTACTGTATCCGGCAAAGTCGCATCCGCAACTGTCTGATAAACAATATTACTGCCATCCGATGTGCTTACACGGGTCCCTGTGGGAATGGTAACCGCTTGGGCAACTTGATTGACAAAAACAACCATCCCTCGGGCTGGTGCTTCAGGGACATCTGTAGAACCTGTTGTCTGTGTCTCTGCTTCCCACGCTGTTGTTACAGACAAAATGCGCCCAGGCACCAAATATTGGGCATAATTGACGGCATCTACATTTGGGTCGGCCACAATGGTTTGTTCAATATGCAATGGCAGCGAATCAGGATACAAAGTTACTGTGGCAGTGGGGACTATATAAGAAAATGTAACAACCAATAAGGCAATAACCACAAAGAAAAGCAATATTGCCAAATAGCGCAGCGCCCATTTACGACGCATGGATCTTGGCGAAATACGCTTATGGGCTTCCTCTTTATCCCACAAATCCATGCGATCTGGTTGATCATCAAAGCGCGAATCACCATTTGTTGGCAAGCCCACCAACTCATGCCGCCGTTTGCCACGCCACCAACCACGCCGATTCGACTTCGCTTGCTGAATCGTGCCAAATGTGGGAACGCCTAATCCTTTTGCCTGACGGGTTATTTCAATGTCATGGGTGATCAACCCAATTTCAATGCGATTATTGTCTGCTTTGCGCAACAATCGCACCAAATCAAGCCCTTCACGCAATATCCCCCCATCGTCTGGCAACACAAAAACCACCTGTGAATCATGCGCCCAATCGAGCCGATCGCAGATGGATATAATGTCATCTTCACTTTGTAGAGGAATGATTTGCATATGCATATGCATAGTGCGTACTGCGTAACAAATTTTACGCACTACGCACTACGTTTTGTCACGTCAAAAATTCTTTTACGAGATTGGGCACGATGGCCAGTGCCTCATCCATTTTGCTGGCATCTTTACCACCAGCTTGGGCCATATCGGGACGGCCACCACCACCACCCCCAACAATTTTGGCAACTTCACGGACGATATCACCCGCTTTGACGCCTTTACTGATCAGATCTTTACTAACAACGGCGACAAAAATAGGACGGCCGTTTACCACAGAACCAATCACCCCTACACAGGTCGGATTGTTGTCACGGAAACGGTCGGCCAGTTCGCGTAAGCCATCCGCATCCAAACCATCAGCAGTAGCGGTGAGGACACGTGCACCCGCAATCTCTTCCCCACCCGCCATTAATGACTCAAATTGTACGGCGGCCATTTTGCTTTGCATCTGATCCAGTTGCTTTTGCAAACTCTTGTTTTCCGCTTGCAAAGCAACAACACGGGCTTCTAATTCAGAGACAGGCGCATTGATTTTTTGGGCAATCCGATCCAAAATATCGAGTCGCTCAGCAATGAGCTGTTGGGCAGCACGTCCTGTTACCGCCTCAACGCGGCGCACACCGGCGGAACTGGCCCCTTCGCTGACAAAGCGGAACTGTCCAATGTCGTTGGTCTCGCTGACGTGCAGTCCACCACACAGTTCAAAACTGTAAACATCCTCTGTTGCATGGCCAATCTGGATGGTGCGCACAATGTCACCATACTTTTCGCCAAAGAGGGCCATTGCCCCTGCTTGAATCGCCTCTTTTTGCCCCATATATTCCACATTGACACTGTAGTTTTCCATAATCGCTTTGTTGATAGCTGCCTCGATGGCTGCCAGGGTTTTCTTACCCACAGATTCATTATGCGAAAAATCAAAGCGCAAGCGATCAGGGGCGACTAAAGACCCCTTTTGGGTGACGTGTTTGCCCAAATGAGTACGTAGCTCATGGTGCAGAATGTGTGTTGCGGTATGGTTACGACGAATATCATTACGGCGCACATCATCAACCTCCAAGCGCACATATTGCCCCTGCTTCACTGCACCCGCCTTCACCTCACCAACATGAACGATAAGACCATTGATCGGCTTGACGGTGTCTTCAACAACCATTTCAAACCCATCAGCTTCGTTGAAAATACGTCCTGTATCGCTTACTTCACCGCCGGATTCGACGTAAAATGGTGTGGACGCGATAACAAGCTCGACTTTGGTGCCAGATACGGCCGTTTCCACCAACCGCCCATCTTGAATAATCCCCACGACAGAAGACTCAATCGATGCAGGCCCATAGGGATCATACTCGATCCCATCTTCGAGATGTGTCTTCTCAATCAATGTGCGCAGTAGCTCAGTGTACACATTTTGTTCTGTATCATAGCCACGAAACATATCGGAGCGGCTCTGTTCAGCGTGTAGTTCGCGTGCCTTTTGGAAACCAACTTCGTCAATCGTCACACCCCATTCAGCAATCACATCTTTCGTAATTTCAAGCGGTAAACCATGTGTTGCATATAAATTGAACGCTTCCTCACCAGAAATTACCTTTTCACCACGCTCGCGCATTCCCTGCACCAACTCATACAAATGGATCAACGCTGCATCCAACGTTTTGTTAAATTTCTCTTCCTCATTTGTAATTGTATGCAAAATACTTTCTTTGTTTTGCACCAATTCAGGATAAGCGTCACCCATTTGAGTAATGTACACTTTGGCAACTTCAGCCATAAATGGCTCGGTAAACCCTATTGAACGGCCAAAACGGGCCGCACGGCGAATGACCATACGCAATACGTAAGCCGCACCAGAACTACCTGGACTAACTCCATCACCAATTAGAAAAGTAGCGGCACGAGCATGATCGGCAATAACGCGATAGCCTACATACTTCTCAGCACGCTCCTCATCGCTGTCACCTAACAGCTCTTGTACACGATCCATCGCCGGAGCGAACAAATCTGTCTCATAATTGCTCTCGCCACTTTGGATAATGCGCACCAAGCGTTCCAATCCCAAACCAGTATCGACTGACGGTTTAGGTAATGGGGTCAATGAGCCATCTTTTTCGCGATTGAACTGCATAAACACAAGGTTCCAAAATTCAACAAACTCTTGATCCTCATCATCGTTAAGCATCGATGGATCACACGTTGCCATATCACCAATATAGTAGAAAACCTCAGAGTTAGGGCCACAAGGACCAACATCGCCCATCTCCCAGAAGTTATCCTTTTTACCAAAACGCAAAATCTTTTCAGCAGGCAAGTAACGTTCCCATAAAGCAAACGATTCATCATCATCGGTGTAGACAGTCGCCCATAAGCGTTCTTCTTCCAGTTCCATCACCTGGGTAATAAATTGCCACGCAAAATCAATTGCTTCCTTTTTAAAGTAGTCACCAAAGGAGAAGTTACCCATCATTTCAAAAAAGGTGTGATGCCGTGGTGACGGACCTACGTTTTCCAAATCGTTGTGTTTGCCTTGCACACGCATTACTTTTTGGGAGGAGGTGGCACGGGAATACGGCCGTTTCTCCTTACCCAAAAACACATCCGTAAACTGGTTCATCCCCGCGTTTGTAAAAAGCAGTGTTGGATTATCATATTGTGGTAGCGGCGAACTAGAAACCACTTCATGGTTCAATTCATCAAAATATTCCAAAAACGCCTTGCGTATTTCATTACTCGTTGTTGGTCTCATACTGTCTCAATTCCTTAATTTTGAGATTGGTGATTGGTGATTGGCAATCTATCATTGCGAAATCAATTTTAATCCACACCTAATCAGTTGAATTGTACCCAACCGAACAAAAACAGGCATATTCTTTTTAGATAAGTCTACACAATACGCATTACGCACGAAAAACCCATTGCTTGCAATTTCCCCTGTGGTAAACTACCAACAACTTGCCATAACAATATCTTGGCTTAAGAAGGTTGCTCAGTGATAGAAATCAATAATGTCAGCAAATCATTTTATGACTTCAAAGCGTTAGAAAACGTCTCAATACGTGTGCATCAAGGAACTGTATTGGGTTTACTTGGTCCTAATGGGGCAGGCAAAACCACCCTATTTAAATTGATTGCCGGGTTACTGCACCCTGATAGGGGTACAATACATCCCCTTGGGCCAAGGTGGCCAAACATCGGCTACAAACCAGATCGGCTAATATTTCCCAACCATTTGCGGGTAAAAAGTTATTTGGGGTATGTTGCTGGTCTGTGCGAAATTCCTAAATCAGATGTTGAACGCGTTGTATTCGACAGTCTAGCCCAGGTTGGTTTAGTCGATGCCGCCAATCGCCGCATACGCAACTGCTCTAAAGGGATGCGGCAGCGGCTCGGTTTGGCGCAAGCCTTGATTGGAAATCCCCCCATACTCCTCCTAGATGAACCCTCTAATGGCTTAGACCCAACAGGACAAGAAGAGATGACCCGCCATATTCAAGATTTACATGCGGCAGGGAAAACGATTGTCATTAGTTCCCATCAGTTGCAAGAGATCACCGATGTTTGTACTCATTTAGCCATTCTTAATCAGGGGCGAGTCCATTATCAAAACAGCATGGTCGATGCGCTTACTGTTAGCCCTCACACCGTGATTACGGCAGACCATAATCTCAATCGAATTGCACCTTTGTTGCAAGATTTTCATCCTGATTTGCAGGTTGAAAACAACACCATTATCTTACGTGGCGAAGCAATGGGGTTTCGGCGCCAGGTTTTAGAGCTATTGCTGCAACAAAATTATGATGTGGTACATGTTGAAAGAAAACATATCACTTTAGCAGAAGTTTATGCGAAGGCGGTGCGCTCATGATGCGAATCTCAACATTGTCTCGCTATTTTTTGCAAACATTTTTCCCTTCGATCACGGGCATTATTTTTGTATTGCTAACCATTGCCTATTGGTTTGTACTATTTAATCCACGAGAACAAACACCTGATGTCTCTTATTACATTTTGTTGATCGGTATTTTTGGCGCGGGGATGGCTTTTTTAACGACGATAGCTGTGGGCTCACAAGCAAACAAGATGCAGTTGGCTGCATGGCAAACAAGGTTTTCAAGTCGTGCTGAATATTTAACGGCCGTTTTCATTTCCACAATCATCATCACGACCATTCTACAGCTCTTGCTCGCCCTTTTATCTTTAATCAATGGGCCAGACCTCCAGTTTGTTAATCTGGTCATGATTCCTCCAATTTGGCTTTCGATGACTATCGTTACGGCCGTTTTGGCTATGCATGCAACTGACTTAGTCACACATGGGTGGTCGCGCGTCTACGTCTTCGGCATTCTCGCTATCTTACTGTTTGGGCAAAGTATTAACAACCATACTGTTTCGCGAGTCGCATCTAATTTAGGCGAGATTGCAACCTTGCAAGGTTGGTTTGATTTAGGGCAATCATTAAATCAGTACGCAAACAGTGTGATGGCCAGCGACACGAATATCTTAAGTCGTGTTTTTGGATTCATCTTCTGGCCATTTACCGCGTTAGCTGATGGCATCTCTAATGGGTATTTCACCCTATCACAAGCATTGGCCCCCGCTATTTTGTTACTTTATGCTGTCATTTTATTCATGCTGGCTACAGACTTTTTTGCAGGTAAAGATTTGCATTTGACGGAGTGATAAACTATGGAATGTTGGCATTGTGAAAGACCCGCTCATGCAGTTTGTCGGTTTTGTGGGCGCGCTGTGTGCAAAACACATACTCAGGAGAAGCCATACATTTTACACAGTTATCGGACCAGCAAAGGGGAGTATAAAGCGTTGGCTGTTGCTGGTACAGTTTGGTGCGGCGTCTGCGACCCACAACAAGATCCAGTCACTTTAAAAGGCATGGAATAAATGGTTAATGGTTCAAAAAATTAACCATTAACCATTTCCCTATTCTTATCAATTTACAATTATCGAATATTCGGTCTACTGATTGATACCCCAACTATCAACCCGATAATTAAAGTAATCAAGCAGGCAATAATAATCCAGGAAACAGATATTTCTATCATTACCTATGCTCCTTTTCTTTTAAGCGACTGTCGATGGTGCAGGTGGCGGCAAGTTCGACTTTGGATATTTTGGTCCGTTACGGCCGTTTTTGAGGCCATGTTGTTGCTTTGCTTCAGATTCGGCCGTTTGTGTCATTCGCAGCATATCCAAGATATTTTGGAACGATGAACCTCCATCGAGTGCCGACAAAACTGTTAAATTTCCTTCATGATTCTCCAGACCTGTTAAGAATTGTGCCCGCAATGCTTGTTCAACCAGTTGTGCCTCTTGATACTCTTTCAACACCTCTAATGTTGCATGGTGTTGGCGCACAGCAAGCATTGTTTGTTGAAATTTATAGGGTGCCACCATTTCTTGGATCAAAATGGCGTCGTTGGGCAAAGGAACAATTCCTAACGGATGCAAGTTTGCTTTAAGAAAACGCGCTAAATCACGCTCAATCTTTTGCATGGGTGTTTCATTGCATAATGTTTCGGCATCATAACGAGCCGTCAAACGACGGACGCCACGATTAGTATATTTTTTGACAATATCTGTCACCACCTTTGGTGATAAACGAATAAGTTGTGGCAATGCTTTTTCATTGGCTGTGTCTGGTACAAATTTATAAAGGACAGTCATACGCATCGAGAAAGCAATATTGTCATGGCTGAGCACATCTTCAAACTTAAATTCACCAATCCGAATACCCAAGCTGATTGGCTCTAAGGTTGATTCAGCCAAAGGCGCAATTTGAAAGTGCCCTGGCCCGGCCAATCGATTAAACCGTTCATAACGCAATACGGGAACAACGTAATTATCTGGGGCAAACCGTCTACCAAAAAATTTTCCTACACGACTTATAATTTTCATTAGGTTACCTCCAATACGAAAACGGCCGTTTTTGTGCGATGCTGGCTATCAATTACAATAATAATTCTACAAAAAATAAATAAATGAAATCTGGCCTTTACTCTGACAATATCAGACAACTTTGTCGCCTAAACGATGGAGTTATCACAAAATTATGACATTTTTCCTGCGAAAACAACGAAATTAGGGGATGTATGACCATTGCTTGCCACGTGTAATTACGGATAATATAATGCTTCTTATGTAAAAGATATTATGATTGCAGTGCCCAGCACTTTTCGCTAAATAAAGCAATGCAGATCATTTTGGAAAGTGCCGGACATCTATATGATGAGCAAAAAGAGGTAAAAAATGGTTCCCGTTTATAGAAGCGATGGGGAGTGGGTAGCAGTTTATACACAAGGGCATTTATTCAACGTCGATGGTGAGTGGTTAGGATTTGCTGTAGGCCGCGAAGTGTATGATACTGGAGGCATGTATCTCGGATTTTTGAGTAACGATAAACGGCTGTTGCGCAAGCGAACGAACATTACCCGCCCTCGGCTCGAGGTACCACCAGCACCAGCACGCCCTGAAATCCCAGCATCAATGCCCCTTGCCCCTATGTTGGCTGCGTTACCGCACCAAATTATCGATCTGTTTGAAGAACATCCCGAAAAATTAATTTTTATTTCTGAAACAAGACCAGACATGGATTAAATATGAGTGAAGCGAAAAAGTCATCTGATTCCCGAGTTGTGCTTACCCAAGTGATGGGACCAACCGATGCCAATATTTTAGGCAATGTACATGGGGGTGTCATCATGAAGGTGTGTGACGAAGCAGGTGCAATGGCCGCAATTAGACATGCACGACATCCCACAGTTACGGTTACGGTGGATTCGATGAGCTTCCACTCCCCGGTGCATATCGGCAATCTCATGACAGTTACGGCCGAAGTGGTTTGGACCGGACGCACATCGATGGAAACACGCGTTGTGGTCACGGCCGAAAATGTCATCAGTGGGGAAGTTATCCACACCAATACCGCCTACTTCGTCTATGTCGCTTTAGATGATGAAGGGCATCCAACTAAAGTGCCTGAATTGTTATGCGAAACTGAGGAAGAAAAAGCCCGCTTTGAACGGGCTTCCCAACGTCAAGCATACCGTATTCAACAACGTCGTCAGGAAAAATCATGAGCAATTCAAAACTTCTCGACATCCTTCGTGCCTCGCCTGCAGGACAAGTTCGCAACATGCCTACGCCAGACCTCGGGGCAGCAGATGTCGAACCCTTTCCCTTTTTGGCGATTGCTGGCCAATATGAAATGAAGTTAGCCTTGTCTCTATCTTTAATCAATCCTAACATTGGTGGGGTTTTGCTTATTGGGCCACGAGGTACGGCAAAAACTACGGCCGTTCGCTCCTTAGCTGATCTCCTCCCAATTAACAAACGCAGCTTGTGTGCCTATGGTTGTACAGAAGAGATGGCCGAACTGTATGGCATGGATGGCGTTTGTAAAAATTGCGCTCAAAAATATGGTTATGGTGAACCTTTAACCGTTGAAGATAAAGTACGTATTTTTGAACTGCCGCTCAACGCACGCTTAGAGGATGTCGTCGGTGGAATCAACGAACGTTTAGCCATGGAGCAAAACAAAGTCCGCCTTGAACGCGGCATTTTGGGTCATGCAGACGGCAACATTTTGTACATCGACGAAGTCAATTTACTCGACGACAGTATTACCGATGCCATCTTAGATGCAGCCGCGCAAGGGCATTACACCGTACGGCGCGGCCCCTTAAAGATGACCTACAAAGCGCGTGTGGTTCTAATCGGCTCAATGAACCCAGAAGAAGGCAAGCTGCGCCCCCAATTGATGGATCGCTTCGGTCTACGTGCCTTGGTTCATGGGCTAGAAGACAGAAATTTGCGTTACAAAGCGTATGAACGCGCCATGGAATACAAACATCATCCCGAACTTTTTGCCGCCAAATATGCAAATTTCACGCTCGCCCTTGCGGAAGAAATTCAGCAAGCACGCGATCGCCTACCCGACGTTATTATTCAAAAGAAAGCCAGAGAGTTAGGACTCACGCTGATTGAGAAGTTGAAAATTGATTCTAATCGCGCAGAGATCACTTTATTTGAAGCAGCACGAGCTCATGCAGCGGCAGGAGAGCGCAAACAAGTAACCACAAACGATATTGAAGCAGTGGCCATGATGGCTTTACGCCAACGGCAAAGTCCCGCGCTCAATCAATTTTTTGAAGAACAACGAGAAGAAGATGAGCTAATGACGGCCGTTTTCAGCAACAACTCACACAAACCAAAGTCCAATTAACATGTATGATCAAATTGCATATTACTACGACCTAACCCACGCCGATCTTACCGAAGATATCCCACTCATTTTACAATTAGCCCAAGAAAGCAATGGCCATATTCTCGAGTTAGGTTGTGGCAGTGGTCGTTTACTATTGCCGGTGGCTGAAGCTGGATTCTCTATAACAGGCATTGATAATTCAGAAGCGATGTTGGAACGTGCGCAACAAAAAATTGCGCAACGCTCGCCAAATGTGCAAAAAAGGATTGCCCTTGTGCAGGCAGACATGAGTCAATTTTCTGTTGATAATCAATCATTTGGGCTTGCATTTGTGCCGTACAATACATTTATGCATTTGGACACGAAAACGGCCGTTTCTACTTTGCGCTGTGTAAAAAAATGTTTGGCCGAAAACGGCCGTTTCCTTATCGACCTAGCCAATCCCTTTGCCATCGCCAACACCCCAGAAGATCAACTGCTCAGCCTCGAAAACCATCTCATCGATCCCCAAACAGGCG
>JBNKHS010000128.1:0-10890 GCA_050290485.1 Promineifilaceae bacterium (SeqCode)
TGGAGTGGTTTTCTGAGAACTACCAGCAGTATGGTTGCATGCTGGAGTTCGTCACTAACAAGTCACAGGAAGGATCCCAGTTCTGTCGGGGCTTTGGTGGTATTGGTGGGATGACCAATGCTTCTTACAATCTGAATCTCGCCATTCACAATACAATGTGGGTTCCTGGTCACTTCCATTTGACGGTAGGTTCGGCCGTAACCTTAACTTTCTTTGGCATTGCGTATTGGATGGTGCCTAAAATGGCGGGCAAACCGTTGTTTAATCGGAAAATGGCGTTGGCACAAGCATGGACCTGGTTTGTAGGCATGCTGTTGATGTCTAATGGGTTGCATATTTTGGGGATTAACTTTTCCGTTCCACGGCGTACAATGTTAGGTGTGGCCCCTTATGCTTCCGCTGATTGGCAGCCGATGTTAATTGAAGCGGTTCTTGGTGGTTTGATTTTAGGTGTTAGTGGTCTATTATTCTACATTAACATGGTAGGCACAGTGGCTCAAAAGAAACGGCTTGAAGAAGAAATTGAAATGCCTGTGGCTGAAGCAATGGATGCAGGACCAGCTCCTGCATGGTTGGACAGCTGGAAACCTTGGTTGATTACGGCGTTGGCCTTGGTGCTCATTTCTTATGGTCCAATTTTGGTTTACATGATTTCGAATGCGAATATGACATCACCCGGATTTAGGGTGTGGTAAGATTTTCAAACCGAGCCATCTGTGTTGCATAATTGTGCATTCATAGATGGCTCTTTATTTTTGGAGGTTTTCTGATGAGAAAATTTTTATTCACATTTTTATTGGTTTCTGTGCTTGCTTTATTCTTAGCTGCCTGTGGTGGCGGTGGTGATAGCGCGGATGGTGGCGGAGAAGCTGCTGATGGCTCTGTTGGTAATGCTGCTAATGGTGAAAAGCTATACACAAGCCCTACGATTGGGTCTGCCAGTGCGCCTGGTTGTAACACTTGTCACTCTTTAGAAGAAGGTGTGGTTTTGGTTGGTCCTTCCCATGCCGGAATTGGTGAACGAGCAGCAACAGCTGTTGATGGGATGACTGCTGAAGAGTATCTCCATGACTCTATTGTTAATCCTGATGCCCATGTTACAGAAGGATATACAGCGGGTGTTATGTACCAAAACTATGGCGCTGAAATTCCTGAACCACAAATCAATGATTTGGTTGCCTTTTTATTAACACAATAAATAAAACGTAGTACGTAGTGCGTAATTTATTCTACGCACTACGTACTACGAAATAGAAAGCCCAAAAGGCTGTAAAAATAGTTCCCCATGTCACGCCTTAACCCCAAAGAACCAGAACTGCTCCCCGGTGCTAATTTAGATGAAGATTGTAAAACGGCCGTTTCTATCCCTCCCGCGACGACCGAAGATCATGATGAGGATGATCACCATCATCGAGTGACCTGGTATGAGTTGGATGATGAGCTTTATGGCCAGCTCGATTCAGATTTGCAAAGTTGGCAGCTTGAACCGCGCAAATGGGCGGTTTGGCTCGAAAAAATAGCCCTGGCTTTTGAAAAACCGGTCAATAAATTAACTGGCTCAACCCAGCTCAATCCTCTCTATCATACGGGAACGATAGCCACATTTTTGCTTGGGGTTGTGGGCTTTACGGGGTTCTATCTCTTTTTATTCTTTAAATATGGATTTGACGTTTCCTACGAGGCGGTTGTGGCCTACGACAGCCAATTTATTGCCCGAACGATGCGGGCTGTGCATCGATATGCGTCTGATGCCTTGGTGATTACAACCTTGCTCCATGCGTACCGCATTTTGTTTATGGAGCGGTTCCGAGGTCCCCGCTGGTTGGCGTGGGTGACGGGGATCGTGATGACGATCTTTTTGTGGTTAGCTGGGGTGACTGGATATTGGCTAATTTGGGATCAACGAGCGCAGATCATTACCGATGCGTTTGTGGAATTGTTGGGCAAAACAACCCCATGGGCAGCCAACTTTGTGGAGACGATACTAACGGCCGAATTAAGCGGTAAAAGCTGGCCGTTTATGTTTGCCATTTTGGCAGTGCATGTTTTGCTCTTTTTAGTTACGGCCGTTTTCTTTTGGTATCACATCAAACGACTCAAACGCCCCAAATGGTATCCACCATTGCAATGGATCATTGGCATGAGCCTTGTATTGCTCATTGCGGCCCTTGCTTTTCCGCTAAGTAATTTGTTACCAGCCAGCAGTACTGAGATTCCAGCAACACTTTCGCTGGATTTAATTTTCCTCTTTTTTATTCCTTTTGTGCAAACGAATACGGCCGTTTGGTTGTGGCTTGGTTTGCTGCTGATCACGATTTTTTCGACAGCATTACCGTGGATTTCTCGGGAGCGGCATAAGGTAGCACGGCAAGAGAAAAATGAGGCAGAAACGGCCGTTAATCGCCAACTGCCCAAAGTGACGATCATTCGTGATCGTTGTACGGGGTGTACCAAATGTGCTTTGGATTGCCCCTACAAAGCGATTGAGATGGTGGAACGGCATGACAATAAACCTCATAAATATATCGCCATCGAAGATCCTGGTTTGTGTATCTCTTGTGGAATTTGTGTGGGTTCTTGTGATGGTGTTGCCGTAACGATGGGGCAAACGCCGCCTGCTTATTTGTGGGATGCGGTGGCCATGAAAATCAATTTTGCCAAAGCAAAACAGCCAGAGCAGCCCTTGCGCATTGTGTTTACCTGCGATCGTCACGCAGCTCATGGTGCGCAGCGCTATGTGGCTGAGGAGGGCGGTGCAGTTGTGGCGGATACGGCCGTAGAAGTGGTTGCTGTCCCTTGTGTGGGTACGATTCCACCAGATGTAATGACGCGTGCTTTGGATGCTGGCGCGGATCATGTGCAGGTGATTGGCTGTCCTCCTGATGATTGTCGCAATCGAGAAGGCAACGTGTGGACGGAGCGCCGTCTTCTGCGCAAACGTGTTCCTCGTTTGAAACGTGCTTACGCTGATGCGCCAATTACGGCCGTTTGGGCTGCTCCCAATGAGTTTGAAGATGCGTTACGAACCGAGCCCATTTTGGTAAAAGATGAAGAAACGGGAGAAGAGAAACCTAATTACATGGCCAGCCGCCGCATGTTCCCAGCGTTGAGCTGGCAGAATTACGCTGTTGCCTTTTTGCTCCTATTGATTGTCACCTTCATTCAAGTGGCATTTGCCAATATTTCTGTGCCCTTACCCATTGTTGAAAAAGCACAGGTACGCGTAGCAGTGGTTGATCCGGCTGATTTGGTGCGCTGGACGGCCGTTTCTAGCATCCCTACAGGTGAATTTGAGTTGAAGTTGTTTGTGGATGATCAATTAGTCACCACAGAACAGTACGATCCAGAGCGCATGTTTACCGATGGTGCAGCCCCCTTCTATGCCAATTGGCCACTTATGCCCGGAGAACATCATGTGAAGCTGACCATAGAAAATGATGAATATGGGATGCGGCGTACCTTGTTTGACGAAACATTGTCCTTGCAGGAGGGAGAGATATTCCCACTAAACTTCCACCCAGACTTTTAATGAAAGCGCAAGAATGTTGAAATAAAGAAACAGGATTCCTAAGTTTTCACCTTAGCAATCGGTACTGTTTCAAATTTCCCATTGCCGATTACAAAACAAATAATGCAATATTGGCAGAATATTATGTCCGCGATTACAATAAGGGTGGATGGAAGGCAAGAGACATAGGAGTAAGCAAATGGATCTTGAGGATGCAAAGATAGATGGTAAAAAGTTAACGGTAACCTTACCGCAGCAACTGCTTGACCGTTTAAGTGCCCACATGCCCATTGAGAAAATCAATCAATTTGTTGAAAAAGCAATTGCAGATCAGCTTGCCTTTGAACAACAATTTGCTGCTTTGGAACAAAAGTCAGATGAATGGTGGGAAGGCAAATTAGACCTAAAACCCGCAAAAAGCGACGAAGAATTATCAGTTTGGCTTGAAGATATCCGTCAGAAAATGGGGTAGATTTTGATTTTTTAAAAAGAGCTGGGATATTGTGGAGCGAAGCGAATTTGCAGCAATCCGCCTCTGCCGCCTCTACATTTAGTGCCCCTGAATTCCTGGAAATCCAAATATAGAGACGCCTCAGCGAGACGTCTCTTTGTTTATGGATTAGTTGTTAGTTCCAATAGTTTGGCTAAATCTGCTTGCAGGGCATCCAATTCTGCCCCATACGTTGCCCAATCTCCATCGCGTTGTGCTGCTTCGGCGGCTAAGTAATGCTCATTTGCCGATTGAATCAATGCTTCGACTTCAGGTGATAGTTCGGTGCTTTCTGGTATTTCTGTAGATGGAGGCGTTATTTCTTCACTAGTCTCACTTTCAACAGGCTCACTTACTTCAGGCTCACTTACTTCAGCATCAGGTACTGGGTTAGTGTTAGCAAAGACAGAAATGATTGCTTCAGCCAACGTTTCTTCCATAGCGATACGGCTATTACTAGCAACAATCACCCGTTTTAATTCAGGTAGGGCACTGGTTTCCGATGCTAAATAAACAGGTTCAACATATAAGAAGTTATGATTGATAGGCAAAACTAACAGATTACCACGAATAATCCGAGATCCTTCTTGATTCCACAAAGAAAATTGCTGTGAGATTGATGGCTCCTGATCGATGCGACTTTCAATTTGAGAGGGACCGAAGACGAGCTCTTGTTTAGGTAATTCGTAGACAATAAGCTCCCCATAATTTTCAGGGTCATTGCGTGCTGCCAGCCACGCAATCATGTTTGTTTTTCCGTTTGGCGTGTAAGGTTGAATAAGCAGATATTCACTGGCATTGCTTCCCGGCAGAGGCATATTGACGTAGTAGGGTTCCATGTCAATCTGATCACCCTCGAATAACTCTTTGGGAATTGCCCAAACATCTTCTTGATTGTAGAAGACACGCTCATCCGTCATGTGGTAACGCAAATATTGCTGTGTTTGGATTTCGAAAAGATCCGCAGGATAGCGGACATGTGCTTGCAATCCTGCGGGCATTTCGGTAAAAGGTTTGAACAAATTGGGGAAGGCTCGCGCATAGGAGCGAATCAGTGGGTCTTCTTGATCTGTGATGTAGTAGGTGACGTCTCCATTGTAGGCGTCTACTACAATTTTCACAGAGTTACGGATGTAATTCACGTAGCCAAAGGATGTATTTATGGGGGTTGCATAAGGAAATGCTCTACTGATTGTATATGCATCTTGCATCCACATTAAACGGCCGTTCCAAATCACGTTATAAGGGTCGCCATCAAGCGCCAAAAAGGGTGTTACTTTATGAATTCGCTCTTGAATTTGTCGATGAAATTGAATGCGTGTCTGATTGTTTATATCATTGCTTAATAAGATATTGGAATTGCCCAAACGAAAGGCAAATGCCAGTCGTTTGAACACATTGTCAAGAATAACTCCACCCGTACCCTCATACCGCGAGTACACATTGCCCCCATCACCAGGGTAACTGAATTCATCACGCGCACTAGCCACAAAAACAGGATCGTTGGAGAGCTCGCCATAATAAATTTCAGGTCGGGTCACTTCTAGTGCTTCGATCTCTGTTTGTGGGGGGAGGTCCTTGACAAAGAAAACAGGCTGCCCATCTTCGGTGAATTCATCGACGGGGTTCATGACAATACCGTAGCCATGCGTAAATTCGAGGTTGCGATTAACCCAAGATTGATTGGGCAATTGTGATTTTTCTAACTCGCGGGTGCCCAGCATGATTTGGCGCGTTTCCCCATCTATTTCATAGCGGTCGATATCGACCTGCCCAAATTGGTAATACGGCCGTAACTCTTGCAATTCTGTATAAGTGCTTTGTAGCGGACGATAATCCCACAAACGAATGTTTTTGAAGAACTCTGTGTTTTCTAAAATATCATCTGCGGTGAGGGGATCACCAATTTCATAAGGTAAAGCTTCAATGCTTTCTAAACCAAATGCCTCACGTGTATATTTGATGTTGTTGGAAATATAAGGTGTTTCGCGTGCGACTTCGTTAGGTTCTACGGAATATCTTTGGATGAGACTAGGGATAATACCCCCTACAATGATGGTTGCGGTCAGCCATAAAGCCGCCGTAATCAGTAACGGCCGTATCGTTAGCCGAAACACATTGACAAACAACGTTAACGCCGCCAACAGCATCAAAACCATCTGCACAATATATGCATAGATTGAAGCGTTCATGTCCGTATAGCTGGCTCCGAATACAACCCCACGTGGCGAGTACATCAAATTAAAAATTTCGAAGATATAACCAGCTGCCCAAAGCAATAAAATCAATGCACCAAGCAGGGCAACATGCTGCCGAAAAATCTTAGACTCATGAGGACGCCACGTACCACGTTGTAACTCAGGTGAATGATTAACAGCATAAATGACAATCACGCCAATTAAAACGAGAACCAATAAAGCCAACAGCCATTGTTGAATACCTTCATAGACTGGGAGCTCAAATATGTAAAAGGCGATGTCTTGTCCAAAAATGGGGTCATCTAATCCATAGGGGACGCGATAAATGTAGCGTAAGTAACGCGGCCATTGGGCGCCAATTGCGCCAGCAAACCCAAATGCAAAGAAAAACGCAATGCCATTAATTATCCATTTTACGCCTGATAGTTTGAGAAAGTTAGGATTAAAAGGAGGCGTGTTTTTAAGCGCACGCCTACGTGCAAGATGCCAATTGACAAAAAAGAGTAAAAAGGCGATCAGAAGAGCGGTAACAAAGGTAATGACCTGGAATGACCATTGCTTAAGCCAAACATCAACATATTCAATCGCATTAAACCAAAGCCATTCTGTGTAGGTGTTAATTATCCAATTAAATGAAAACAGAAAAACGAGAATGACCCCAGCCAAGACCAATAGGCGATTGGTTCGCTTATCTTGATTAGGTTGATTGGGGAGTGGCTGACGTTTATCGCCATCATCATCACCCCCGCCCCCATCATTACCCCATTCCTCCATCGCTCGACGGAATACTTCAGGGATATCAATATCATCTCGACTCATGCAAGACTCCTAGTTCGTAACGCAAAACGTGCGGCATAATTTCTTAATAATGATTGTAGTCTATTATCGCACAAATTCTCGTAACTGCTTGTGCAATTATAGGTTGATTAAAAAAGGAGGGTAGGAGATGAGGGGCGAGGGAGATGAGGAGATGGGATTTAGTAATCCCCAATCTCCAATCTCCAATTGCGTAAGGAACGATATCAAGCTTGTTTTAAGACAATGTTGACCAAACTTCTAATTTGGCCTTGATACGGCGAATGATTTCGTTGGTGAATTCATCGGTATTGGCGCTACCACCAATATCGGCCGTTTTGATGCCATCATAAACGGTTTCTAATGTGGCTTCATAAATAGCACGGCTTGCCTTTTTTGCTTCTGGTTCTTTAAGGTGCGAGAGCAGCCCTGCGGCAGCCAAGATCATGGCCATTGGGTTGGCACGATTAAGCCCTTCAAGAGAAGGGGCAGTACCATGTGGGGCCTCTGCCATTAAGCAATCAACTTCTCCCTCTTCATTGACAGAAATAACAAAAGATTCCGATCCGGCAATGGAACCAAACATTTGCAAAACCATATCAGAAAGTAAATCACCATCGCGGTTAAGGCTAGGAATAACCAGCGGTTCACCAGAGGTAGCAAGAAGCAGAGCAAATGTGGCATCAATTAATTGAGGTTCGTAGCGTACATCGGGATACTTTTGGGAGGTGGCATCCATTTCTTCTTTGAACATCCCTTCATAAATAGGGCTTACCGTAAATTTAGGGCCACCAAACACCTTGGCTCCTGTTGCCCGGGCATGTTGAAAGGCATACTCGGAAACAGCGCGGCAAACGCGACGGGTGATTTTCTCGGTGCGGAAGGCAACTTCTTCTAAAGCACCTTCTTCTCCTTCGCGCCACTCTTTTGCGCCATAAGCGTCACCACGAGCCATACGCACAACGCTGATTGGGGCGTAAACACCTGCGATGGGACGTACACCAGGAATACGGCGTCCAGTGCGTAAAATAACTTCCGCATCCATTTCTTCACGCAATATACGATTGGGGCTGCCAACACCTCCTTTAATTTCTGGGGTGATGGTTGCTGCTTTGAGCGCAACACGATGTTCGCGAATCGCTTTACCAGCTTCATAAACGACTTTGTTTTCGGTTTTACGACGATTCTCTAGGCTGAGATCATAATGAATGAACTCAACATCAAAACGAGTGACACTAGGGTCTAATACGCGTAAAGCTTCATCTAATAATTCTTGTCCTGTTTGGTCGCCATCAAGAATGACAATTTTCCGGGCCATAATTTTTATCTCCTCTTATGTGGATTTAACAAGTGAGTTGTTTCGGTTTATATTAAAGGTGGCAAGTTGCATGTGGCATGTGGCAAGTCTATCTTGCGATAGTAACTTGCCACTTGCAACTTGTTACTTGCCACAAATTATTTCTGTTTGGAACGTAAAAGATTTAAATATTTGGGCATGGCATTGGTATAGACCCAATACCAAAACGGCCGTACTGGATAATCCCAAGCACCGATGTGGCGTACAACCTCACCGTGGAACCCCTTTTTGAAGCGCCAAACACCCCACATACGGTCTGTTTCTACAAAATCGTCGGGTGCGCCCCAAAAGTCATAAATGGTACAACCTTCTGCTTTTGCCCAGCGGATCGCCTCCCATTGTAGCAGATGATTGGGCATTCGGTTACGTTCTTTTTGAGATGATGCGCCATACATATAGATGACTTTATTCCCAAAGCGGACCAAAAAGACACCGGAAACGGGTTCTCCTTCATATTCGGCTAATAGCAGTTGTCCCATCCCTGCCTGGTTGAAAGATTGCCATGCGTCGAGGTAGTAGGATAACGGCCGTATCGCAAAGCCATCGCGGGCGGATGTTTCTTGGTACATTGCGCCAAATTGGGGCAAATCTTCTGCTGTCCCTGGGCGGATGGTGATCCCTTTACGCCCTGCCAAACGAATGTTATACCGTGTTTTAGAATGCATCGCGGCAAGGAGATCATCTTCCGTTTGTGTCAGGTCGAGCTCAACCGTGTTACGGAATTGAATTTGATCGTCAGAAAAGCGCCAGCCCCGTTGTTGTAGTTCATCGATAAACTGTTTGCCCAAAGGAGACGGCCGTTCCTCATCTTCTCCCCAACTTTTAACCACATCGGGATCGATTTTAACAAAGATCGCCTTCTCTTTTTTGCCTAACTTCTCTAACTGAGAAAGCACAGATTGGCGCAGTTCCCGATCTTTATAATCGAGCGCAGGCCCTTTGGGGAGGTACAAAATAGAGAAGGGCAGGCGGGGAACTTTGCGTTTGAGTACCATAGCTGTGGCTAACGGTTCCCACGCACTTTCACCAATCGTCAAGGTGAGCGGAATCATTTGCCAGCCCCAACGGGACTTGAATTCGCCCCACGTCCAACTTTGCAGTGCATGATTGTTTGGCATATTTGCCAATGCTTGCTGATAAGCAGCTTTAGATGTTTCGCGCTTGAAAGTCGATGCGCGGTAATTGGGTGTGCTTTGTGTTGTCATCAGTAAAAAGAGATTGGAGATTGATGGCCTACGGCCATGAGTTTAGAGATTAGATTGTTAGTGATAATCTCCAATCTCGTCACCGCAGGTGACTAATCTCCAATCCCCTTATAATCCTCGTCGTCTTTTGTACAGTTTGTAGACTAAGTTGTTGTAAACGCGATCCGTTGCGCCAATTGTACGTTTGATGTCGCCACCGTAGCCGCGCTTGTTGCGGTAAACACCCCACAAGCCTTCGTGCCGTTCGGTGAAGTGTTCCTCTAGTTCATCTTCCGGGGCATCGGGGATTCCCCACAGATCGTAAGTGTCACATCCTTGTTCTTTGGCCCACTCCATTGCTGCCCATTGTATGGCATAGGTGGGCATGCGTTTCCGTTCTTCATTGCTTGATGCACCATAGAGGTAGGAGACGGTCTTGCCACATTTTGATGCCATGATAGCGGCTAATGGGTTTCCTTCGTATTCGGCAATGAAGAGCGCCAGTTGCCCTGTCGGTGCCATGATTTCAAAGGCAGCACGATAATAGTCGGGCGCGTGGATGCCAAATCCATCTCGCTGCCCTGTGATTTGCATCAATTTGATGTATGTTGGCACATCTTCTGCTGTGCCTTGTCGCACAGTGACGCCTTTTTTGGCCGCCAAACGAATGTTGTAGCGTGTTTTTGATTTCATGTTGGCTAGAATGTCGTCTAAAGACGGCCGTAAATCGACAACAATGGTTTGCGGTGGCTGGATCGTATCGGAGTTGGTGACAAGTCCATGCGGTTGGCACAGGTTGTCCCAATCGGGATACTCATCTTGCCAGATGCGCGGTTCCATTTTGAGGATGCTGGCGTTGCGTTCAAATACAGAGTGATCGATTTGGTTGAGCAATACGGCCGTTTGTTCTTCATCGCGCCAATCAACCAAAGGGCCGTGGGGCACATACGCAAACTTAATCATGCGCATGAAGGCAGAACGATACAAAATTTGTGCGCCGCCAACCAACTCACCATCTTTGCGCATCCAAACACGATGCGAGTTCCAGCCAAAACGCCCTTTAAGACGCGCCCAACTGGTCGTTTGCAAAAGAGAGCCATGTGGATGATTCTCAACAAACGCATCCCACTCTGCATCTTCTTCCGTATAAGGTTGTTCTTCTAACTGAAAGATCTGTTCCAACATAGCGTTGGATTATAGCGAAGGCTTCTCTGCTGTGCAGGTAAATTAAAGAAGTGATGAGTATTGCGTGGTGCGTAGTGCGTATTGCGTAATCAATTTCTACGCAATACGCACTACGTTTTACAAGTTATAAATCTTGCTAAACTTCTCTTGCGCATAGCGAATAAAAGCTTCAT
>JBNKHS010000129.1:0-10814 GCA_050290485.1 Promineifilaceae bacterium (SeqCode)
CGGCCCGAAGCATTTGAAAAAGCAAACTTCCAGTTTGTGCAATTGACCCAACAAGATAAGTTGGCATTTCTTGCGGATGCCACTATCAAAATCACAGCGTTACATTTGCATGATCATTATTATGCCTATTATGAATTGGCAGAACATGAAGCAGAAATTGAGCGTATGCTGGAAGCCCTTTATGATGACAAACATCGCTCTGTAGCGATGTTGCATGGGTTAGGGGGAATTGGGAAAACGGCCGTAACCATCGAACTCATCCGGCGCACATTGCAAGATCCAGCAACTCCATTTCGGAAAATTACCTGGAATAGTGCCAAGCAAACCTTTTATGAAGACGGGAAGATTCGCAAGATAAAGGATGCCACTATTGATTGGAACGCTTTATACAACAGTATTGGTGAACAACTTGTCGGCATAGAGTGGTCAAAATTGACTGAGGTAGAGAAAGAGAATAATTTGCTTCAAAAATTGTATGAGACATCTTCCCTAATTGTCGTGGATAATTTAGAAACCATTGCAAATGCAGGGGAGATTGTATTTAACCTAAAAGGGATGTTGGGGTCTAGTAAACTATTATTGACCAGTCGGGAAAGGATTGCTGGCAATTATTACAAACAAGCACTCACTGGTTTGTCTTTAGAAAGCACCGACAAATTTTTAAAGCAAGAAATCGAAAACCGTAATTTAGAGATCTCTCCTTTATCGGAATCTGAGCTTCATCAAATTCAACAAGTGACAAGTGGTATGCCCCTTGCCCTAAAGCTTGTGATTGGGCAAGCCGAAACGATTGGTGTTGCAGCAGCATTAGCAGATTTTTTGACCGGTCGCGATGACATTTACCCTTTTATCTTCTACAAAACGATTATGAAGATGCCCAAACCAGCAAAAAAGATCTTACTATATTTGGCGGTAAACCCGCATACAATTAAGTTTAAAGAGTTAACTCTTTTTGCAGAGAAACAGGTGTTTGAACAAGGGGAGCTTAATGATGCTTTGGCTAAGCTTGTCCGCTCTTCCTTGGTCAGTACGGAAAAGTTGCCTAGCGGAGAGATTGGCTACAACATTCACCAATTGACAAGACAATTTGTGGTCAATGATTTGCGTAAGATGCAGAAGCAGTAAATGACATGAATGCGCCAGATGAAGGTTCAGGTTTTGATTGGTTTGAAGAGGATTTTGATGCGCTGTTGTCTTCCATGCAGCATGAATCTGCTGAAAATCAGCTGGAACTTATTCAAGCATTTCAAGATAATTATGCTGAATTAGAAGATATTTTTGAAAATGCGTTGCATGCACAACAATTTTGTGACGACGATCATCTTATTTTAGCTATTTTTAATGGGTTGAAGATATTTTTACATCGGCAAGGGCATTGGCAGGAGGCAAAGCAGTCTGCAGAGCGTGCCATTTTGGCAGCTAACCGTATGGGGGACAAACGGCAGGCAGCTGAAGCCTGTTTCCGGCGGGGAAAGATTGCAGATGATACGGCCGTTTACGATGAGGCCGAAACATATTACCAACAAGCGCTCCAGTTGGCAGACAACGTGCAAGCCCAAGATATTCATGCCGAAGCGAGTCGCAGAATGGGATGGATAGCAGCTAACTTCGGCAACAACCAACAAGCAAAAGTTTTGTACCAGCAAGCATTAACAACACACCAACAACTAAACGATACACAGGGAGAAATAAAAGATCGGGGACAACTGGCAATGCTATTCATCAACAGTGGTGAGTTCGCAAGTGCGGCTACGCAATTGGAGCAATGTGAACTACTGCTTCCCAATATTGACCAAGAAAGAGGATCTAGCCGACTCAGCGCAGATGTCTATTTAGAACTAGGTTGTTTGGCTTGGTTACAAGACGATTTGCCATTGGCTAAGCAACATCTCGACAAAGCGAATAAATATGCCCAGCAAGCCCAAGATGTTACCTTACAAATGGACATCCAAGTACAACAAGCGATTGTTTTAAGACGACTTGATCCTGAAACCTATTTTAGCGGCGAAGCCTACCGCAACTTGGAAAAGGTGTTACAAAAATCAAGGGATCGGCGTAATCGAGCATCTCTTTCCATTGCCCAGGGAAACCACGCATTTGAAAATGGGGATTTAGCCACAGCCAAAGAATTTTATCAAAAGGCCTTGGAAATAGGGATGGTACGAGAGCAAACAATAGCCTTAATGCACCTTAGTGTTGTTGCCTATCAAACAGGAGCGCTGGAGGAGGCAATTGAACTTAACCAACGCGCACAGGATGGTTTTCAAAAGCTAGGGCTGCAAAAGGATTTAGCTGATTGCTACCATAATTATGGCGTACTGATGCAGGCGCAGGAGCAATGGCAAGAAGCAAAAACGTATTTTACAAAAAGCTTAAACATCCGTCGTCAATTAAATTTATGGCAAGAAATCCCATGTTCTTATGAATATCTAGGCCGCTTATATCAGAAGCCTGGGAATAGAAGTTTATTGAAAGCGTATTTTTATTACTGGCGTTTTAATCGTGCCAAACGAGCAGTACAAGCCCACCATTCAGATTCCATGTCGTAGCCAGCGGGTTTAAACGCCAACGGAGTAGAGAAAAATGAAAAGGATGAAGTTGATTGTTTCCTTGCTATTGGCTTGGACTCTTTTTGCTTTCATTTTTGTGGTCATAAATCCCACATTATATGAAAGTGTGTTTGCTGCAGAGCCGGAGGCAAAGGCGAGGCAGGCGGTAGCAGCAGAAGTTGAGGATGTTCAGGGAACGGCCGTTCCCGAGATTAGTGACATCATTGGCGTAACCTATGACGAGACTAGAGGGGAACTTGTCATTATCGGGGTAGCGAATCCTGATTATCCTCCCATGAGCCATAGCTACATCGAAGAAAATCTCATTATCGCCTTACGTGCCTTTTATGATGCGAGTAGCCCTGATAATCCCGGTGTTTCGATTGAAGGAACCTTAGACCCCTTAAGCGTTATCTATTTTGGTAATGTGGAAAATACACGTTTTGGTCAGGTTGCCTTTGAATCAGATCGCTTGCTCAAAACATATACTTTAGGCAAAGATAATATTACGCAACTGCCTGTCACCTCCACCGTGCCGGGATACATGAGTTATCCCGACCGCATCAGCCTGGACGAGGAAACAGAATCCGATCCTATTCAAATTCGTTATTTCTTTACTCCCACCGCCTTAATTGAGCCGAGCGTATCGCCTCCTGGATTCTTTTATAGCGCCACGCAAAAAGTGATCGATTGGGCCTATATGAGCGCCGTAACTAGCCCCGCCTCGACGAACGCTGCCCAAGGGTTTGTTGATAATTTCAATGATCATTATTTTGAGTATGCAGCAGAACGATACAGTTTGTATAACGATACAACGCTGTATGAGGCTGTACAGTTATCAAAATTAGCAACTATAGCAAAATGGGCGCAAGATGAAGAACTGGAGCTAACCCTTCCTGGCATTAACGACCCTTGGCTGAATGAATTACCTATATCGGTGAATGCGACAGTGACGCAAACACCGGGCATTACGGTAACGTGGTCGCAGGAAATTTCTGGTAATACGTACGAAATTAGTTTGCGTGGGGGATATTATGCTGTTGGTGAAATAATTCAGCAGGCCATCACAGCGGCGCACCAACAATTGATGAATCTTGTCGATAGTTTGATGCCCTTTAATGATTCTCCTAGTTTGATGGTTTTGATTAAAGACAAAATTTCATGCCCATTTCGTCCAGCGGCTTTTGATTGCTCAGGCGAAGTAGCTGTGGTTGCTTATGTGCTTTCGCTTGCAGATGATGCTGTACACAATGGCGGTTTTGAGGATGGAGTAGGCAGTCCACCATGGCAACAGATTTCTCCGTTCGAGCTTATTACCTTTGGTGCTGGCCGAACTGGAGATTTTGGTGCGTTTCTCGGTGGCTATTCCAATGCGAATGATCATTTATTACAGCTTGTTTTTATCCCTGAAGATGCTACCCAAGCCCGTTTATCCTTTTGGCGTGGGTTTGTTGGTGGCGATGCTGGAGATGCATTCTTCCTACGTATATTGGATGCCGATGATAATTTGCTGACAACGTTGGGAACACTCGATCATACGGCTTCGGATGGGTATTGGCATGCAATGGATTATGATTTGAGTGCTTATATTGGACAGCAATTAAAAATTGATTTTTATTTTGTGAATAATAGTACGGGAGCCGCTTTTTACCTTGATGATGTGCAACTCAATTATGGGGATGAAGTAAACCCAGCAGTTGCAGATCGCAATGTGAGCAATGTTTTGCAAGAAGGGGAGGCAACATTTGAGATTGTGTTTGATGAAGAGATGAATACGGCCGTTTCGCCCGTCGTCATTTTTAACGCTACACAAGCCTTACGTCTATCTCAAGATGCTGCACCCTACACATTGACCGCCAAAACAGGGGCGGGCTATACAAATGGCTATTTGGAC
This sequence comes from Promineifilaceae bacterium (SeqCode), assembly GCA_050290485.1. GTDB lineage: Bacteria > Chloroflexota > Anaerolineae > Promineifilales > Promineifilaceae > JBNKHS01. Next base: position 4,444 of record JBNKHS010000129.1, read on the forward strand.
AGTAATCCTACGCGATGGTTTGGGGTCTATAATTTTACGGGCAGCGTGCCCCAAGGGGAATATCAACTGTCTGTGTCCCATGCCCAAGATATTGCGCAAAATGTCATGTTCCCCAACGAAAATGTGGCAACTTTTATTTTTGATGTCGATGCGCCCCAAATTGATAATACGTCCCCACAAAATAATGCAACCAATGTGCCCGCCAATGCTGATTTGTTAATCATCTTCAATGAATCGATGAACAGCAGCACATTTGTATTCACGATTTCGCCTAACCCTGGTGGAAATGTGGTTAGTTGGAGTGGAGAAGACAGTGTGGTGACAATTGCCCACAATGATTTTACGCCCGGGCAAACATATACGGTTAGCGTTAGTCAGGTAGAAGATTTAGTGGGGCATCCCTTAGCTGGAGCTCCATATCAATGGACTTTCACCGCTGCCGCTCCAGACCTGATTTCGCCAGAGATGAGCGGGCGTTGGCCCGCACCGAATGCGACCAATGTTGATATAAATACGGCCGTTGTCATTTCATTTTCCGAGGCGATCAATAGTGCTACCTTTGCTTATGCGATGGCACCCGATCCTGGGGGTTGGCAAGTTAACTGGAGCAATGATAACTCGGTTGTGACCTTGACTCATGCCGAATTTTTGCCTGGCATACCTTATCAAGTGACGATTGCGACAGCTGAAGATTTGGCAGGTAATGATTTGATAGCTGTGCCAATCATGTGGAGTTTTACAACTGGATACAAAGTGTATCTACCGATGATTATAAAATGAGGTAAGAATTGAGGTACTTTGGGATTTGCTGGGGTAATTAACAAAAATAGTGCGTAGGGCGTAAATTGTTCTCGGTTACGCACTACGCACTACGAATCCTATGAGTTTTTACAAAGACGGCCGTGTTTGTGCTACCCAAGCTCGAATTAAATCGACCTTGAAGCGATAAAGCGGATTTTTTAAATCGCTGGTCATCAAAATGTCGCGACCTTTCAGGTTGCGCAGTGCTGTTTTCCACTGATCGGCAGAAGTAGCTCCATGCTCTTTAAGAAAGGCGAATAAGGTGTTGGCGGGCACGGTATCGTGGCTGATTAAGAGTTCGGCCATCGCGCGCAGGACGATTTGCTCTTCTTCTGTGGATTCATCCCAAATATAACGGAAATGGGCGGCACCGCGATCAATGATGCGCTCAATGACTTGATCCACATCAACGGCCGTTAAATAGGAGGTGCGCATCTCGTTGTGATAAACCATCATCTCATGAAGCAGGAGTTGGGCAAAGTAAGGATGCCCTGCGGTCACGTTGATGATCCGTTCAATGGCTAGTTGATCGTACTCTGTGTTGTAATCCTTGATTGGCTCTGTAATCAGGCGGCGCATTTCATTATGCCCCAAGAATGTAATGGGGCGATATGCGGCAATATTAAACAGTGCTGACCAATACTCGGCGCCTAACTCTTCTAGCTTATGCGTGCCCGCAAAGATGAAATCGACGCTGGTTTCATGCTGCATCATATTGCGTAAAAATTGGAAAATCTCGGGTTGTAAACGGCCGTCTTCCACACGCCGTTGTAGCTCTTCAAACTCATCAAACATCAACAGTAGTTGCTTGCCATTCAACTGGTTGCGTAAATTACGAATGAAGCGCGAGCGGAAGAAAAATTCTGGATTTTCATCAAAATCTGATCGGTCTGGCAAGTCAATTTCAATCCCTTCATCCTCTAGAGCAAATACAATGTCATCAGCAATTGAGTAAAGAAATTCTGCTTCGCCACGGGCTGGTTTCCCTTGCATATCGATCAGTACGGAGTAATGGGTTTCGGCAACAACTTCGCGCATACGATAAAGCACAGATGTTTTACCTGTGCGTCGTTGTCCATGTAGAATGACCATATTGTTTTGGTGGGCACCAACCAGCATTTCTTGGATGAAGCTAAACACATCTTCTCGTCCCACAAACACGTCATCTGTCTTCAGCGGCGTTCCTGTGACGTAGGGAATGGGGAAAATGCGCATGAAGGGGCGATCTGGTTGCACAAATTCAACTTTATCAGCAAAGGAGACGTGTCGTGCATCATCAACGGCATCATCATAAGTGACTTCCCATGCCAAGCGGAGGCGCTTGGCATCTGGATGCGGTGCAATGAAGAGATGCAGTTCTTTTTCTTCGCCTGGAGGCAAAATTTCAACGGCCGTTTTGCTTTTAGGCCCTAACAAATCATAGCTGTCACCAGGGAGGAGTTTTAGCCCTACCATCTGGGCCACATTCAATCCTTGATTGCGCACGTTAATCGTGATGGGTAATTCGGGCAGACAACTGCAATGGTTGCTTTTGAGCGTAGAGATGATGTCGGCGCGTCCTTTTAATCGTTTTACGGCCGCTAATACCGTCTCTTCCCATTGGCGTAACGCCGTTTTAAGGGCATTGTACTGTGGTAGTGGAGCCATCCAACATTCAGGATCGGCAAACTCTGCTTTAACAAAACTTTGTGTTTCATGAATAGCGGCCAAACTGTTTTCTAGGAAAATGAGCTTGGTGGCCAAATCATCGGTTCTCTCAATTTTTCTTAGCTCATTGACAATACGGTTGATACGTTGCTGGCTTTGCACAACCAAGGATGGCAACGATGACGTTTGCTGTGCTGGAGGTGACTCGATAGCCAAAATTTGTGGTAATGTTTTTGCTTCCATGACCTGGGTCAAGGTGTTATATGCTCCGGCAAAATCTGATGCCCAACGCCACTCCTTGTGTTTGAGTAATGTTGCACTCAAACTGCGTGTTGTTTCTAAATATTCAGCTTCTAGCAGACTGCTGCCTAACGTATGATAAGCAGCGGCAAAAAGATAAACATCTGGCTTGTTTTTCCATGTACGCAGCGCAATATGAGCCAAAATGTCATATGCTTGTGGTTCTACGCTAAACATCTGGTAGGTTTTGGGCAAAATGTCGTTTGGATGGCGTTCTAGAGCATGCTGCGCCATAAATGCATGATCAACTGGACGCTTATGGATGAAGGATAACAAAGGAATGAAGAATATTGCTTGTAGCACACTGACCAAGATGCCAGTAATAACGGCTGCTCCCAAAAATATCCAGGGCATTATCATTACCAAAAAGACCAACCCTTCTGGTGATTGAAAAATGGTGACAAAAAAGTTTAAAGCGGCAACTGTGTCGGCCCGCATGGGATTAGTTGGATTTTGTTGTAGTTCCCGCAAGATCCAGAATGGAGCTAAGCCTAAGTTGAAGTAAAAAAAACGTAATCCGATAGCAAAAATGGCCAGCGAAATGATGTTGCCAGCCAAGGCAATTCCCCGCAACCGCGCACGAAACCAGTTCGGTGGATTTTTGACAAAGAGGGCAACTAAAAAGCCATATCCCATCAGACCAGTCATTAGTACAGGTGTTAATAATGCGGATGCACCAATCGAGGGATCAGAGAAAATTGAGCCGAGGTGGCTGCTTCGTAAGGCTTCCATTAATTCCGGCCAATCTTGGGCAACCACATAAAACGACAGCCCAGAGCCAGCCAATAAAGCTACTGTTGCAATAACCAATCCCACAATTAACCCAATTTGCAGAGGTTGCTCGTTTCCTGCAAAGAATTCCTTGGGATTACCCTGTTCTTTTGCAATTTGGAATAAAGAACGGCGCGTTGGCACAGGTTGATGACGACGCAGCCAACCCACAACGCATCCTTGTGCACCCCATAACAGTACACCAATAACAATGACAACCTCTACTTGTAAGGAAACATTATTAAAGGCGTTAACATATCTGTCTAAAACATTTAAAGAAGGGAGGTAACTTTCTGATAAAGATTCGAACTCTGCTTCGATGGCACCAACGGCAACTAAAGCGTTAAGCGGGGCAATTTGCGTAAAATAAAGAATAAAACCAGCAACTAGTCCCGCCAGTGACCCTGCTTTTGTCCCTTCGCGCACACCTCTGGCCTGCGCATAGCGAGCAGATACAGCACCTAAAATCAAAATAAGTGGGACGACTACCACTGCTGAGAGCATAAGCAGTAATCCGTGGGAGAGGTCGTCTGTTATTGGCCGTTCCCAGCCTTCAAGCCAAATGGGTGTCAGCAAACTGATCACTGGATAAATGCCAGCGAGGCTAATGAGGATACCACCAATAATACCAATCGTAATCGAACGTTTTATCATTTAATAGTTGAGTATTTTACTGGCACGGTTGAGGGCAGATGAAAATTGTCCAGCTGTGGCAAACCGCTCATCAGGTTGCTTGGCCAAAGATTGCATTAGTACCAGTTCCATATCCGGGGAAAGTTCCGGGGCTTTTATCATTAAGGGTGGGGGCGTATCTTGCATATGTTTGAGCAATAAGGCTACGGGTGTGTCTGCGGTGAAAGGCAGCTCACCTGTAAGCATTTCATACAGGAGAATGCCCAAGGCATACACATCGGAAGGGGCACGGGCGGGTTGCCCTTGCGCTTGTTCGGGGGACATATAATCTGGTGTACCGATGGTAGCACCAGTCCCTGTAATTTGTGCCCCTTCGAGCATACGGGCCACACCAAAATCTGTGAGTACGGCCGTATATTCTGATTCTCCCGTAAGTTGCGACAAGCGCTCTTCTTCACGAAGCATAATGTTGGCTGGTTTCACATCGCGATGGACAATGCCGTGCGCATGAGCATAATCCAGCGCTGCTGAAATATCGCGCATAATTTTGACTGTGTCGGCCAAACTCAGCCGTTCCCCTTGATTACGTAGGCGGGTCATGCGTTGTTTCAAGGTTTCCCCTTGAATGTACTCCATAACCATGTAAGAAATTTCGCCTTGGACGCCAAAATCAAACATTTGCACAATGTTTTGATGACGCAGTTGGGCAACAGCAGCTGCTTCTCGTTGAAAACGTTCGACAAATGCTTCTTCGCCTGCCAAATAACGAGACATTACTTTAATTGCTACATAACGGTCGAGAGAAGGTTGATACCCTTGATAAACCACAGCCATGCCCCCACGCCCAATCGGGGATAAGACACGGTAGCTGCCTAAGGTCGCCCCTGTGAGATCCGTCGTGCTTGTTGTCGATGAGGGGCGTGTAATCGTGCGTCTCGGGGCTTCTGTATTTTGCAAAAAGTCACTGAATTGTTTGCTAAAAGGTTGTAAATGACCCTCTTCTGTGCGTTTAAGCAGTGCTTTCTGTTCGAGGTGACGACGCACATCGGCATCAGCCGTTTGCAGATTGCGTAACCCCATTTGTTCTATTTCAGACAATTGTGACCATAAATAGCGGAAATGATCTTCTGCTTCCGCTTTGAAGCGACGCAATACTTTAACTTCTCGTTCGCTGTCAGTGAATGGTTCGTCAAGCGAAAGATGTAAGTAGGAACCAATAACTTGCAGGAAAAAGGGGTGTGTGCCTGCATATTTAATACAGAACTCAATTTGCTCATCAGAAAAAGAACGGCCGTTTGTTATGCCCGACAAATAAGACAACAACTCTTTTGCTTCTGCATAAGGCATCAAGTGTAGTCGTTCTTCCGAGAAAATGTTGAAAAATGGAGAAGAAAGCGTGTTTGAATGTTGGTAAGTTAAATCATACAAACCTTGCTTTGAGGTGGTAATGTAAGTGACACCCAACTCCCCGGCTAGACTACGGAGTTCGCCATAAAAGCCAGCATCAAAAGCAGCATTGGTCGCCAAGCTCTCAAACTCATCCAACATCAGCACAATACGTAAGCCAGCACGATCGACACGGCGCAGCAAACGACGCACTTGCATGAAGCGTACTTCTGCTTGCAAAGCCATATCGCTGGCTTGCCCCCGTAACGTTTCTTGGTCCAGGGGGAGGGCGACAGCGAGTTGGTCGAGAAGTTCAGGCCAGAACTCATCATATTCTATGTTGGCCATTCCTTCCAAATCCATGTAGATAAATACAAATTGTTCAGGGTCAAAACCATGTTGTCGCAATGTGTCAGGGCAGGAGAGGACTGTGAGGAGTGAGCTTTTGCCCATTTTACGTTCACCGACAATGGAACGGCTCTGACGGGTCGCGATGGCACTATACACCGCTTCCACCACTTGCTCACGCCCTACAAAGTAGGCAGGATCAGTTATACGGTGTCGATTAAAAAAGGGGTTGCTGTTTTGGTGGTGGGAATGGTCCATGATGTTCAAAATTATAACATAGGTTCTCTTCAGATTTGGTTGTTACATGTGTACTAGGTTACCAGTCATAGACGATGTTGCCTATGGCAACCTTACATGTTTTCTCCATCCACTAATACGCTTGTTTTGTAGATGTGTTGCAAAAGGAAGCAAATTAATAAAAGCCTACAATTATATAGTTCGTGTAGTCAATTTATTGCACAATACAAAAACCTCAACTAAGCAAA
>JBNKHS010000130.1:0-10779 GCA_050290485.1 Promineifilaceae bacterium (SeqCode)
GTCCATCATCAATCTGATTCAGATTGCCGATGGGTTTGATCAGGTAACTGCCCTTACCATACAAAAGCACTTGACACTAAGTCAGGAAAATATACCCAACTCTAATTCTCTCTAGTTCCTTCATTCCCCCATGGGCATCATCCTCATCAGCAGGCGCAGCTGCATTCTTGTCTATTTGTAGTTGCCAGGTTTCCTCCACGTCGTACTTGACCACACGATCAAAGATCAGATCATACACTTCTCCCCGGCTGCGTTCTGCGAAAGGCTTTTCTCGTTCAAGTTTGTTGTAAGCGCCCTTTGAGTTGAAAGTGAAGCTTTTGGGCAACACGTTGCGATGCCACATTTTTCTGGTCTATCCATAACTCTACTTGTGGCAGTTTGCGCTGTGTAAAGCCATAGGCAAGGGCAGCTTGGCACGCTTCTACGGTAATTCCTTGTCCCCAGTAATCGCGGTGAATGATATAACCCATTCCGGGAATGCGTGTGCTGCCTAAATAGTTGACAATGCCGATAGGATCGTTGTTGTTTTGTAAGCAAATTGCCCAATTGATTGCCCCTGGAATCTCGGTTTCTTGCTGAAGGTGGGCGCGGGTATCGGCAATGGTTTGATGCGGAGGTGAGGGCATGTAGCGCATTGTTTGTGTATCCTGAAACATAGGATGAAGCGCAGAGGCATCATCTATGGTTAACGGCCGTAATTGTAATCTTTTGGTTTCTAAATTGGGAATGTCAGACATATTCTTCCATGGGTGTGAGTGGCCATAAAACAGTTACGGCCGTTCCTTTGTCCAATCCATCACTTTCTATGTGCAGAGTTCCCCCGTACAAGTCCAAAATGGAATGGACGAGGGCAAGTCCCAATCCTGTACCATCAATTTCACGCGTGCGTGCCTTGTCTGTACGGAAAAAACGTTTTCCAATGTTGGCGAGGTCTTCAGGAGCAATGCCACGTCCATTGTCCACAACACGTAAGGTAATAAATTCATTCTGGGAAGCCAAATGAACGTCGATTTGACCATTTGGGGATGTATACTTCACGCTGTTTTCAATGACGTTGCGATAGACAATACGCAAATGAGACATATTGGCTTGCACCGCAGGAATCGTTGCATCAGCAGGATGATTGCACAAGTTGAGTTGTTTCGCCTCGATCTTATTTTCAAATTCACGAATGATCGCCTTGAGCAAGCGTTCCGGATCGATTTGGTCTTTGCCAATTTCTAATTTTTGCGCATCCAGACGAGAGAGTAACAGTAAATCATCAACAAGGTTGCTCATCCGTTTTATTTCACCATCGATTTCTTCAATATATTCGGCCGCTGTGGCCGCATCTAAATCGCCTGCTTTTAATGCTTCTGTACGCAAACGAATGGTGGTTAACGGGGTACGTAGCTCATGAGAGGCATTGCTGGCAAAGGCACGCTGCTCATTGACAACGGCTTCAACTTGTTCCGCCATTTCGTTAAACGCATAGCCAACTTCTCCAATTTCATCCTTCGGTAATATGGTTACCCGTTGTGTCAGATCCCCTTCAGCCATTTTGTGGGCTGTGTCGCGTAGATGGGACAGGGGTTTGGTGAGTGTGTTGAGTAACCAAAGGCTAACAAGGATGCCGATGACGGATACTGCAAAAAAGCCAAATGCTAAGCCTGCCCATCGTTGGTTGACAATCGTTTGTGGAATCGATGTGGGCACGCCAATTTGAATAATGCCGAGTAGATGTTCTTCGTCTTTGATTTCAGCAGTAACATAGAGGGTAGATGTACCGTCATTGTTGGATTGGACGGCTTCTGTGGTGGGGTAGATTGAGTTTGATGGGTCAGGAGCAGAGCTGAGAATGACATCCCCAGCGCGTGTATAAATGGTGATTTCACCAGAAACGGCCGTTGCGGCATTATTGACAAAAGGTGCAGCCTGAGCAGGGTTATGCTCCAAAGGTTCAATGAGTTGATTAGCGAGGAAGAAGGCTTGGGCTTGCAATGTTTTGCTAAAGTCGCTAAAGGTGGTCAGGGCAATTTGTCGACCTGCCCATAGAGTAAGGCCGCCAAACCCAATGATGATCAGACCGAGATATACGGCAGTTAATCGAGAACGTAATGAATGAAACATATTGACCTGCCGTTAAGCAGTTAATCGAGAACGTAATGAATGAAACATATTGACCTGCCGTTAAGCAGTTAATCGAGAATGCAATGAGTGAAACATATTATCCTGTGGTAAAGCGATAGCCAACGCCACGTACCGTTTGAATGCACATTGGTTGGCTGGGATCATCCTCAATTTTTTCGCGCAGCCAGCGAATGTGGACATCCAATGTGCGTGTGTCGCCCAGCCAATCCGTGCCCCAAACATCATCAAAAATTTGGGCGCGGGTTACAATTTGCCCGGCATTGCTCATGAGCAAAGTCAGCAGCTCAAACTCTTTATAGCGCAGCGTTAAAAGCTCACCATTTTTGTACACCTGCCGATTTTCTAACTCCACAACCAAATCGCCTGAGGTAAAGGTGGTGACTGTTGGTTCTGCTTTGTCTAATTCAACGCGACGCAGCATCGCCCGTATGCGAGCCAACAATTCGCGCGCACTGATTGGCTTGGTTAAAAAATCATCCGCGCCAAGTTCAAGACCGAGAATACGATCAACTTCATCTTCAAGGGCGGTGAGCATGAGAATGGGCACGCCACTCTGCGCCCGTAATGCTTTGCACACTTCCCAGCCATCCATCTCGGGCATCATGATGTCTAAGACGACTAAATCGGGTTGCTGTTCTAAGGCCATTTCTAACCCTTTACGGCCGTTATTGGCGACAGCGATTTGGTAGCCGTGTTGTTGTAAAGAACGGGCAATGGGTTTGGTAATTAAGGGGTCATCGTCTACGAGTAAGATTTTAGGCATGATAGGTTGTTGTAAGGGCGAGCCGTCGGCTCGCCCTTACCGGTTGTATTATTTATTGCCAGTTACGGCCGTTAATATTCTAAAAGTTGTCAAAAAGATAACTGACAGGGTGATTGCCCCATACATTACAGCTAATTGTACGCTATCCGTTCCTGCCATCCAACCATGAGCCGTGACAAAGGCAAAGGCGATGAAGGTTAAGTAATGTAACTTGCGCCATCGTTTTTGCCCAATCCGTTTGCGTGCATAAAAACTGGCACTGGTTAGTCCCATTAAGTAGAATCCTAAAATACCTAATCCTACCCAAAACGGGGCATAAGGCCCGGTGAAGGGAATGATTAAGTGCCACGGCTGGAAGCTAAAGTAATTGTCAAAGAGCAGTAACCCTGCATGAAGAATAGAAAGTCCAATTGCTGTCCATGAGAGATAGTTGTGTAAGGCTAAAGCCACAGCGGGAGGCACGCTACTTTTAATTAACTTGGTGCTGAGCAATAAACCCCAAATGGTGGAGGTGGCGAGTAGGAAATAACCAACGATGCCGCTGGCACGGGTTAAATTCCAAACGGCCGTTCCGCTGGCAATGCCTAACCATGCTGTTGACAAGGGTGGAAGTGTTGTGATCGAACTGAATAGAATAAATAAAATGATTGCAAATGGAATGAGCCAAATAAACCCATAACTTTTTGTTGCTTCACTGTGTGTTGTCATCTTTGTTCCTTAAAATTAGACGTTCGAAGTTGGTTAAGCTTCGAACATTTGTTGCGTTTATGTTTTATCCGGATGAGCGACTATTGGTCACGGGTTCAGGAATGACAAGCCGAACCATGGGGGCGTCGCCAAGATTGATGGGGGTACGCTCTTGTCGATTTTGAATCACCGTTGTGTTGCTTTGCACACTACTTTCTGTTTGGTTTGTCTGCTTGGCGAGCAAGTCGCCTCCAATTAATGTTGCTAACAGACTTCCCAAGACAATGATTGTTTTGAGGAAGCCAAAATCTGTACCGCGTTTAGTCGTCTTCATATTCTTCATGCTCCTCATGCTCTTCGTGCTCTTCTCGTTCATGTTCTTCGTGTTCTTCATACTCATCGTCGTCATCATAGTCTGAATAGTTTGCTTGATTCGCTTGCTCAGCGAGCAGCTGATTGGCTTGTTCAATTTGGGCAGCGTATTCAGCTTCGCGGTTTTTCATAATTTGCAGTGCGTTTTGCAATTCTTCTACTGTTGGGTCTGTCCCTTCTTCGATAATAGTTGTGTTGTTATTGATAGGGTCGGTAACGGCCGTATCCTTAGCCCCAACACCACCAAAAATTAAACCGAACATTAGGAGTGATCCCGTTACGGTTCCTGCACCGATAAGATTCGCTTTTTGTTTTTTGTTCATTGTTATGCTCCTTATTATTTGTTATAAGTTGCAGGTTGCATGTAGCAGGTGTTTCTTTGGCTGATGATTTGCGACTTGCCACCTGCAACCTGTTGATAATGACACTTTATCAATTGCCATAGGTGCTTGTTTGAACTTTTGACTAAACATTGTTAAATCAAGCTTAAATCTGTAAATTGCACTTGTGGATACAAGGTTGGGGAAACGGTTAAATCTTGATTTTGGTGAATAAAAGCGACGGGCATTTGTTGTTGTGTAGCCATGCGATAGCCCATGTCGAACCCTGCCACTAAAACGGCCGTTGCCCACGCTTCGGCCACACACGCATCCTCAGATAGAACGGAGACAGTCAGCAAATCTGTATGGGCAGAGTCGTTCGCAATGGGATCGATGATGTGATGGTGGGGAGTACCGTTTTGTTGCCAACGCCGATAATCAATGCCAGATGTCGCTAAGGTTTGGTTTTCGAGCCATAAACGGAGAAGTTCGGGGCGTTCTTCTAAGCCGACGTAAGGGGATGAGATGCCCACAGGCCAACCCGGCATGTCAGCAGGGGCGTTGCCTGCGGTTAAATCACCACCAGCATCAACGAGACAAGGCCCCCACGCACGCAAAAAATTGACAACAGTTTCGGCTGTATACCCTTTGCCAATGCCCCCAAGATCTACGCGAACTCCTTTTGGCAGCCACACGGCTTTGCGAATGGGATTGATTTGAACGGCCGTATATGAGGATAAAACCTTGGATGGCACGAAATCATCTGCTTGGTCAAAAGAAGAACCAGCGACGAAACTGTGCTCATATCCAATTTGTTCGAGCACATTAATAATTGTCGGATCAAAAAGACCATCGAGTTGATAGGCAAATTGAATTGAGCGGTTGATCACCTCCCATAAAATATTGGAGAGTTGTACCCATTGTTCTGGTTTCGCATTGAGTTGACTCAATTCGCTGTGGGGATCAAAGCGGGTCATGATCGCTTCATGGCGAACAAAAATCTCTTCCGCTTCTGCTAAAATTTCTTGGGCAACAGCTGCATTGGGATGTTGTAACCAAAGTTGGATGTTGCTCCCCATGCCATGAAATGAATGTGTATGAACGTTTTCCATTGGATTGCTCCTAAAAATACATTTGTGGAGACGTCGTCGTTGGCGCGTCTTCAACTTATGTATTCATGGTAAACGGCCGTATATGAGCAAGTTTTAAATTTAGGTTAAATAAGCTTAGATTTAGCTTGAGGAATGAATTAGAGAGGAAAAACGGCCGTTTACAACAAAATAGCCGACCAATATCGCAACATATTGGCCGGCTAAATGACTTCTAAAAGTTAGAAGATAGGATTAGGTTGGTTGGGCAACTGCTGTATTTGCTTCGTCGATATCTTCGACAACTTCCTCTGGCGATAACAACGCACAAATGCCAATCAAACCCATATTACAATACAAAAGTGGTGCTAAAAACGGTGCACCTCGCAAGAATCGTTCAGGCACAATTTCTAAAGTAGATGTCAAATTGGCCTGGACGTGAAAGGCCGCACCAATTGAACCTACAATGATGAGAAGAACCATCATGGTTAGATAGGTAATCACGTCAGTCCGATTCAACCGTCGTTTTTGGGCAGCCAAAACAAAGGAAACAGTTGTTGCCATTGTGCCGACAACCACGGGTAACCAAAGAATTGAACTACTCCAATGGCGTGCGTGGTCGAGTACAGCGCTGATCATTGCTGCCAGGATTCCTAAGCTAACAAGGAACAAGTATGCACGGGTTTTGCTAAAGGGCATTTGGTATTGACCTCGTGGGATTGAAACAATACCACTGGTCGGTGGTGCTTCTTCCCAAGCGGCCACAATGCCCAGAAAACCAATACCGGCAAAGGCCAATGGCGCAAAAATCGGTGGTGCCCAGATGAGCAGATAGACAGACACTTGCTGTCCCGGTGGTGCTGATGGCAACGTGCCCCGGACAAAATGGAAATATGCCCCGAGAACACCGACAACAACACTGAGTAAAAACACAATGGTTGCCAAATTAGACGCTAACACACGATTACGGATAGCGATTACCCCAGCGAAGAGCAATACAAGACCACCAACAACACCAAAAATGATAGGAATCCATTCTCGCGGTAAGATAGTCAGGTTCAACCCATGTGCCAGAAAAGAATCGACCCCTAGCATAATCAGATTGAACGCGGCCATCGCTAGCATAGCCTGATCGCGGGAGAATGGTATTCGCCGTCGGCGCAAGGCCGGAAATACCATTGCTAAATAGTTCACGATTTACTCTCCCGGTTCAATGCCCGCTTCTTCTAAGCGTTCATTGGCCATTTCACGAAGCTCGGCCATATCGTGCAAAATTTCGTAAGCACCATGCCATTGTACATAATCAGGGCCACCCATCCATGTACCAAATTTGGCCGTACGACCCCAGTGATGCCATAAGTTGAAGTAGACGAAATCGATTGGTTCATCGAACGGTTCATCGGTAAGCAAACCATTATCTTTCAATGGTTGCATAATTTCGTCACTTTCTACAACCCATTCATTAACCCGTTCTACTGCTTTGTCTGCACTGGAGTAGAAGTCGTCGATGAAGTTTTGGTTATGGCATTCGGTGCAAACACCTTGCATCCGTCCCATATTGTCTTGCCATGCAGGACGACGTTCACTAATAGGTGCGGCTAAGTACCATGTCAAACGATCACCAACATCATGTGTGGTGCCTGTGGGACCAAAACCACTGATGTGGCAGGTTGCACAAGTTGGGGCGGGGAAGTCGGTTACAGAGAGCGTGCCTGGTTCTGCTTCCCAATTCCAATCGTCGCCACCTGTTGCGTAGGAAATACCATGATAGGATTCAAAGTAAATTTCCCATTGTGGATGGTCGGGACCGATATGGCAATGGTTACATGTTTCTGGTTTACGGGCTTGTTCCAGACTAAATTCGTGACGGATATGGCAATCTTGACATTGTCCTACTGATCCGTCTTCTGCTGGTTTACCAATGTTGTGGCAATCTTCACAGGCAAATTTGGTGATCTCCGGCCCTTCTAAGGCATGTAACGAGTTACGGGCGCGCACCTTATCTTGTGAGTAACCACCTTCTGGGATGGCTGCATACATTGCGGCATGTTCTTCAGACAATGCATCTTGCCCCGCATAAGCAACATAAGCGGGAATGCCATGGCGGCTACGATTGTATTGCGCCACTTCATTTTTATGACATTTCTCGCACATTGCTGTTGTTGGTGATCCTAAAACGCTGGTCCCCTCATGCTCGACAGAGCCTGGATAACCTGCGTCAACTTCGTGGCAATCGCGACAGGTGACTTCGGCCGCAGCCATTGTGCTGTGTCCGTACTGTTCGACGATGCCGGGGGTATTGCGTTCGTGGCATTCTACACATTCATCATTGCTGTTAGCCAAAACGTTGACAGGTTCGGCCGTTTCTGGCGCACCCGCTTGACTAAGGGCCATAATGACGAGTGTTAAGCCTGCCACAATAATGACTGTAACCACAGCGATAATAAGCACGCGTGATTTTGGGCCACTTTCTTGGTTTTCTCCACTCATAAAAACCTCCTAATGTTTTTCGCCAAAGATAGAGAATTGTAACGTATCTATTCATCTGAAACGATTCTTGTAGATTATATTTGGCTATACTATTTTGAAATCAATATAAGGGATACTTATGCTTTCCACAAGATTTGCTTATATAAAAGCACAAATTTCTCCAAGGAAAGTATATTTCAGAGGGGTGAGTATGTCTTTGCGCTAGCGCAAAGAGGAGTGGATTTTTAATTGATTTGATCTTCGGCGATAGCTGTAAGGGCAGGCAAATTAGTGATTGTGAACTTTTCACGACCAGGTTTGATAATGTTTTGTGATTCCCAATGACTACATGTTCGGCTTACTGTAAACAGTGTTGTTCCACTCATTTCAGCAAGGGTTTGACGGGATAGAGGTGTATTTAGATGGAGACCAATTGGTGTGCTTTGCCCAGATTTCTGGGCGATACGCAGTAATGTGCGCGCAATTCGTCGTTCGACACGCTCGGTGGCCAGTTCACGATAACGATTTTGTAGTTCAGTGAAACGATTGGTTACCGTGTGTAAAGCATTAAATCCAAACTGAGGCACATTTTCCATAAGCGCTCGTAATGTTTCCTGGTCCCAATATATGTAGTTGCAATTTGTAATAGCAACGGCCGTTGCTGGATAGGGAATTTGGTTAAGAACGGCGACGATACCCACAATCTCTCCCGCAGAGGCTGTGTGTAAAACAACTTGTTTTCCTTTTTCAGTGAGTTGGGTCAACCGAATTTGCCCTTGGAGAATAAGATAGACATGGTCGGACGATTCTCCCTGGAAGAAGATGTTTTGCCCTTGTTCAATTTCGTTTTGATAGGCACAATTTACGGCCGTTTTTAATTCTTGCTCTGATAAATCTTCAAATATAGAAAATGATTTGAAAGAGGTTATTGAGGTGTTGTGGGATTTTGCAAGCATAATAGTTTACAGATACCTAAATTGGGATTGTTTTGTTTTTACTAGCGTAATCGTACTCATTGTGCTTCGGAATTGTCAGTGAACAATGTCATTGGGTCATAGGAAGTTGTTCATGCTGCTTGACATAACACATGTGCGATTGTATTTATCCACTATTCAATAGGAAGTTTGAACATGGTGCAAAAATTTTTCAACTTGTTTACCCATAACATTATTGTTTTTGTTGTGTTGATGATCATCACAGGGATAACTGTTGAAATGAGTTTAGATGCTCGTATCGGGATGCTTGGTGTGGGGTTAACATTCGGATGCAGCGGTATTGGACAGATAATGAAAGCAAATCAAGTTTCTGACCAACAGTGGCGCAAAGGATTAGGCGGTTGTTTAATTCTATTTTGCTTATTTACTATTGTGGTAATGTTGATGATGTTTTTAATGGGAGAAACATTGAATGTTTGATTTGATAATTCGTAATGGCCTGGTGATAAACGGCCGTAAACAGCCAAGATACAAAGCAGATGTGGGTATACAAGGGGATCGCATTGGTGCGATTGGGGATTTACGCGAGGCACAGACTGCCCAAGAAATTGATGCTACAGGGAAAATCGTGGCTCCCGGGTTTATTGATGTGCACACGCATTCGGATGCATGGTTGCTTAAAGAGCCTCATTTTTACTCCAAAACGAGTCAAGGATTTACAACTGAGTTTTTAGGGTTGGATGGCATCTCTTATTTCCCTGTAGATGAAACGACAATTCGGGATTGGATTTACTATTTACGGCCGTTAAATGGATTGCACTTTGATGAATACAGAGACTGGGAAAGCATTGGCGACTACATGGCTTTGCTCGATGGCAGGACGGCGCAGAACGTAGCAACCTACATTCCTTACGCTAATGTACGTACACTGGCTTGTGGTTTTGGCCAACGTGTTCCCGACGATAGCCAAATGTTCCAAATCAAGCGTCTAATTCAGCAAGGGATGGAAGATGGTGCAATGGGTATCTCTACGGGGATAGATTACGTCGATGAAATTTACGCAACTACAGATGAATTGGTGGAAGCGTGCAAAATGATGTCGCCACATGGTGTTTATGTGACGCATATCCGTTATTTGTTAGGCACTTTAGCAGGCGTGCAAGAAGCAGTGGAAATTGGCAAACGTGCCAATGTACCTGTACATATCTCCCACCTCAAAACAATGGATGATGCGGAAACAGAAGAATTACTCAATTACATTGATAACGTTGCAACGAATGAAGTGGACTTTTCTTTTGATGTCTATCCTTATGTGCCCAGCTCAACAATGCTGCAATATTTGTTACCCCATGAAGTGTGGCTGGACGGTCCAATTGCTGCTTTGCAAAAGTTGAGCGATCCGCATATTCGTAAAAGATTTGATCGTGCGCTGGCAGATATGTCCTTGGGTGGTATTCACATTGCTTGGGTAAGCAGTAAGCAAAATAGCCAGTACCAAGGGATGTTGCTCAGTGACTACATTGCTAGCACAGGCAAAACACCTGCCGATGCGTTATGCGACTTACTCATTGCGGAAGGGATGGCCGTGCTGCTAGTCTTTCATTGGGGGGATAATCGTTATGTGGAACCCTTCTTAAAACATGACAAATATATGATGGGTAGTGATGGTATCTACCAAATAGATGGGATGGTTCATCCGCGCCAATTTGGATCTGCACCGCGTTTACTGGGTTATTATGCGCGGGAACGGCAGCTTTTTTCTTTGGAAGATGCAGTATACAAACTGAGTGGTTTCCCTGCACAGCGTTTTGGCATGAAAAGCCGAGGTGAAGTTTTGGAAGGTAATTTTGCCGATTTGGTTGTTTTTGATGCTGAGAATATTATTGACCAAGCCACTTTCAAAGACCCACGTCAATATTCGGTTGGTATCGAGCATCTGATCGTCAATGGGGGCCATATTTTAGACGAGGGGCACCCTGTTGATGGCACCTATCCTGGGCGGTATGTGCGCTTTG
>JBNKHS010000131.1:0-10758 GCA_050290485.1 Promineifilaceae bacterium (SeqCode)
GGTTGCTGCAGGCAGCGCGTCGCTTGAAGGTGCGTATCAACATTGTGGATCATTTGGTCGACGCTGATGTTTTAGTCACGTTAAAGAGCTACTATCGCAAACGTCGTCAACTCATCCATGATGCAGAGAGACGGCATACCCCTGTGTATGTGCTGCGTGCTAACACAACGGGGCAGATGGAAAGCTTCTTGATGCAGGTGATGAACATGGATGCTGGTACACCTGTCGATCCTTTCGAACGCGCGATTGCGGAAACGGAAAAAGGGATTCGCAGCATTGAGGCAGGGAAAGCAAGCATTGATTTGCGTCCAGTTGGGGCAGCGATTCGTCGTCATCAGCACCAAATGGCACGTAAAGCCAATTTGGTTTCTCATAGTTATGGCAAAGAGCCAAATCGCTACGTACGCATTTTTAATGCGGCTAGAGAAGGTAAAAACAATTCGTGAGCCTGTTTTAGGTGATTAGGTGTCAAGTGCCAGTTAAATCCTAAGCATTTGGCACTTGATACCTGACACGGCAACACTTATACGATCCATTGAAGATAGCCATGTTTATTACATTAGAAGGGCCAGAAGGGAGTGGGAAGTCAAGCCAAATTCATTTGTTGGCTGAGTATTTAACAGAAAAAGGGTTTTCAGTTGTTACTACACGAGAGCCAGGTGGCACACGGATTGGTGATGAAATTCGTGCTTGTGTGCATAATGTGAAAAATCAAGAGATGACCTCTATTGCGGAGATGTTGCTTTATTCTGCATCGCGAGCGCAGTTGGTTGAAGAATTGATACGGCCGTCTTTGGCAGAGGGAAAAGTTGTGTTGTGTGATCGTTTTTATGATTCTACGATTGCCTATCAAGGATACGGCCGTGGCCTAAACATAGACGATTTGCGCACCATTACCCAAATTGCAACAGGTGGGTTAAAGCCAGATTTGACCTTGCTCTTAGATATTGATGTCGAACATGGCTTGGCTCGTCGTACTGGAGGTGGTTTAGAAATGAATCGCCTCGATTTAGAGGCAGTTACCTTCCATCAGCGTGTGCGCGATGGGTATCATCAATTGGCCCAACAAGAACCAAGTCGATGGATAACGATTGATGCCGATCAATCAATTGATGCTGTCCAATCTGATTTGCGGCAGGTAATTGATATGCAGCTCAAGGTGGTTTAACTTACAAATCAGAACCCATGTCACCGAGTTCGGGCATTGTCTTTTCAATCGACTCTGGTGATTCGCCCTTTTCCAATCGACCAACGACCTCATTAAATTCATCCCCTAAATCTTCCCCCATTTCCTGACTCATTGAGCGCATAAATTGGCCAATTGCTTTGGGGTCGTTTTCATCCAAATTAGCTAACGCATTATCATCCATCAAATTATCTAGACGCGCATCTTCTGACTTGCCAATGGCAATGCGGCCAATGCGTCGCTTAATATTGTGGCTTTGGCAGTTGGGGCAGACAGGAACGGCCGTTTCATACTCAGTAAAGGAAAAATAGAGACGAGATGGCTTTTTACAATCATGACAAATGAAATCATAATGAGGCATAGCAATAATATACTCACTTTTTATGTTTTAGAAAGGCGTTTTGCGTTACACTCATATGCAAATTATAAGTTCCGCGGAATTTTACAAACATTAATTAAAACGTAATGCGTCAATTGATTTAGCTGTCACATTACGTTTTACATTTTTATCAGTATTTATAGACATTATACTTTTCAGAATTATAGGTGCAAACATGGTTGCAGAAGAATTATATAAACGTGAATCAAAACCTTTGTTAATAGTGATTTCGGGACCTTCTGGTGTTGGCAAGGATACAATTGCCCGTAGCTTGATCGATACGAACCCTGAACAATTTTATTTTGTCGTGACGGCAACAACACGCCCTCCTCGTGCCGGTGAAGTACATGGAGTCGATTATTTTTTCGTCTCCAATGATGAATTTGCTGAAATGATCGACAATAA
The DNA here is from genome assembly GCA_050290485.1 of Promineifilaceae bacterium (SeqCode). Lineage (GTDB taxonomy): Bacteria > Chloroflexota > Anaerolineae > Promineifilales > Promineifilaceae > JBNKHS01. The sequence continues at coordinate 1,971 of JBNKHS010000131.1, forward strand.
CGATCTGCTTGAATATGCTGTTGTTTATAACGACTATAAAGGTATTCCCAAACAACAAATTCGAGATGCAATGGCTAGTGGACGCGATGTAATCATGCGTGTCGATGTGCAAGGTGCGGCAACCGTGCGCAAATTAGTTCCCAATGCAATCACCGTTTTTTTGACGACAGAATCAGAGTTGGAATTGGTTCGTCGTTTACAGGAACGACGTTCAGAAACGGATGAGGGCTTGAGTTTACGAATTGCTTCCGCTCGGCAAGAAATGAAACGCATCAATGAATTTAATTATTGGGTGATTAATCCCGAAGGTGAGCAGAATACGGCCGTTCAGCAAATCGCCAGTATCATTGAAGCCGCCCATTGTGAAATCGGCCGTCCACAAATTGAACTATAAAGAATGGAACTTTTCTCAACACAATCTCGTTTCATAAGTATGAAGTATAATCAATGGAGGTTGTTATGAGACATTGGCAAAAATGGATAGCTGGATGGGCACTGTTGTTTATAGCTGTTGCTTGTTCACCAGCAGGGGCAGTGGAAACTGCTGAACCAACAAAAGAACGTCCTAGTACAGATGCATTGGCCCCGGCCCCAAATGAAACAGTTGAAGAGGTAGATCATGTTGAAGTTACAAAGGAATTTGTGACGCCAACACCAGAACCTGAGGAGGACGAGATGACCCCAACACCAGAACCGAATTCAAGTAGTTTAGGTGGGAGTACAGGTAATGTATTTGTAGAAACGGCCGTAACTGATCTTGCTCAACGCCTCAATGTAACTGAAGAAGAAATCCAAGTTGTTTCTTTTGAACTCGTTGTTTGGCCAGATGCTAGTATGGGATGCCCGCACCCAGATATGATGTATGCGCAAGTTCTGAAAGAGGGCTACAAAATTGTGCTAGAACACAATGGCAAAACCTACAACTATCATGGTGGTGAACGTCGAGACCCCTTCTTATGTGAAAAGCCATATACAGATAAAAACATTATCCCTCCCCCCAATATGGATGAATAAGGGATACATATTCGTATGAACCAAGAGCACTAAAAACTAAAAAATCCCCTTTAGGCTAGCCTAAAGGGGATTTTTTTAACTACTTATTATATATAACAAACAACAAGTGTTTGTATTAACGATTATCAACATCTACAAGGGTGAGGCCCATCAAGCCAACATCGCCGGTATGTGAAACTGCACCTAGATGCCATTGGCCTGCTGTTGCCCCAGTCCAACTAACGTCAATAGGCTCAGTTGCACCGATTGTAGCTCCTAAAGGTGCTGAGTCAATACTCATGTTACCACCAGGAGTTGCTGAGATGATCCAAGCATACATATCATAATCTGCTGATGGATTAACTGTTTGCCAGCCGTGCACATACACACTCCAAGTCCCGTCTGCAGGCAACAAGATGTCAACTAATTCATCTGTGCCCCCACTCGTACTGGAAGCGACTTGAACACCACTTGGATTATAGACAAAGATGTCGAGATCAATGTCGGGATCATTAACTGCATCGGGAGGCATGGCAATTCTAAAGAATGCTGCTCCACTGAGTGTGAAGTCATGACGATTACTGAACCCATCATTCGGATTGAAACTCTGATCAGGATCTTGAACCACATTGTCCATTATCACAGTAGCTGGTTCTAGCCCATGTGCTGCTGCGTTATAACTACCAGTGTATCCAAAGCTCACATCAAAGCTTGTTGTACCGTCAACACCACTACCTGTAACGCCAGCTGGAGCACTGAACAAGGCAGCTTTTACAGCAATGGGGCTATAAACATCATAATGTCCAGTTTCATCGCTCCAGGACAAAGAACCGAAGCGCCATTCGCCAATTGGAGCACTTACATTTGTAATAGTTACTTCATAAGTGGCTGACATGCCGCTCTTCAAGCTAATAGTTGATGGTGATACAGATACCTCATAGCCATCAGGTGCATCAACAGATACGGAATAGGTGCGCCATCCGTTTTCTTGGGCCACGCTTGTTACTGTACGAACCACTGTTTGACTACCAGGTAATTCAGCAACCCCGATAGATGGTACGTTGAGATTATAAGGTTCAGATGGTACGCCAATTGACTCCAAGAAATTACAGCTTCCTGCAGAAAATACGCCGAAACCTTCGCCACAAGTGTAGGCAGCATATTCAAAGAGCCCGGCATCATACACTAGGCCTGGTTGGAATGCAGAACCTTTGTGTACAGCATTGCCAGGATTCATATGTCCTGAACCCATATCAAATGGATCTGCTTGACTAACCCGATCATTATCTACAACGCCTCGGTCGGCAGTAGTCATAACTGCAGACTTGGCCATAGCAGGACTCCAATCTGGATGCGCTTGTTTAATTAGCGCAAAAACACCAGCCATGTGAGGACTAGACATTGATGTCCCGGCGATAGCTTGGAATAACTCACCAGGATATCCTCCAATTGGTGTTGGCGTGTTACCCGCTAGAATTTGGATACCAGGCCCAGTGATGTCAGGTTTAATAAGGTCTGGACTTATAGGATTGGGTCCACGAGACGAGAAATAGGTCATTGAAGGAGCTGCTGACCATTCGCCAATCTGCTCACCAACAATTGAAGCAGTTGGAGATGGTGCAGAGGCAATATAAGCTTTGACAACCAAACCTGGGGTGTTATCGATGTGGACAGAAGGTACCCAGTGCGTGTCGCTAAACAAGCTGTTGTCGTCGCTATTTTCATACATGACCATACCAACACCGCCAGCTAAAGATACGGCCTGGCTCTTTGCTGCTCGGCCAATGGCACCGCGACGACAAAGTACAATCTTACCAGCAACGCCGGCATCTAGAGTGCCGGGGATACATAAATCACCACCATGGTTTGCTGCATCGACCAGTGGGGCTGATCCGACACCAGGTGTAATCGATGCACCAGTAATTTCGGTTCCATCACCGAGAACTAGCGTTGCTTGGAAGAAACGACTTTGGCTGTTCGCGCCAACGGTTGTTAACCAAGGCATTGTACCTGGATTACCCAGGGTTGCTGGCCCTGGGCCAGAATTACCAGCCGAAGTAGCCACAAACACACCAGCAGCATCAGCAAATAAGAAAGCGATCTCATCTGCACCGGGTCCTGAAGCACCACCACCAATTGAGTAGTTGATGACATCGACACCGTCAGCTACTGCTTGATCAATAGATGCTGCTAGATCGGATGTAAAACCACCAAGATCCCCGAGCCCTTTATAGGCAATGACGTGGGCTCTAGGAGCAATCCCAGAAACTGTTCCACGATCAATACCATAGATCGATGCTTGTACATCAGCATTCCCCGCAGCTGTAGAAGCGGTATGAGTCCCATGGCCGTTATCATCCCGTGCAGAATCATATTCATTAGCATTTGCACCGATTACGGCTCGATAAGTATCCAGCATTTGACGAGCACCTATGAGTTTGTTGTTACATGTAAATGGCAAGTCCGCAGGGTTATGAGCCATATTGCCAAATTCACAATTCGGACGACTATCGTCTAATACAGGAGCCGTCGGCATAGTACCATCATCTGCAAAACTAGGATGCTCTGGCCAAATACCAGAATCAATAACGCCGACAATAACACCTTCTCCATCATAACCGGTTTGCCATGCACTCGCAGGCCCGGTCACTCCAATAAACGTAGGGCTGCTATCTGTATCGGGTTGACGCATAACATCTTCTAACACAAGAGTCACGTTTTCCTGATTTTCAATTTCTCGAACTTGATCTTCTGTGAGTACGGCCGAATAACCATTTAAGGCAATAGTGTAATCATGCACTTTCTGGGTTGTACTTACTCCAGCTGCATCTAACGAGTCATCGTGAGAATCTTTTAGGAACTTGTCATATTTTCTGGCATGAGCACTATTGGGGTTTACATGTCCGCCATTTCCAGGTTTGGTAGCAGGCATTCCTTGTATATCACCTTCATAGGCGATAAGTGGGGCATTTTCCATAATAACAATATAGCTTTTTCCATTTGTTGGGCTTGCTGCATTGAGCGATGTTGCGATAAACACCAAGGTAATGGTAAATAAAGCTAGTAGAACAATACGTTTAGAGCTTTTAAACATTACTTCCTCCATCTTAAAAATACATGCTTATTTCTTTGGAAAATTATTTGGGGTTTTGAAATTTATTTATTACATCACCTCCTTTAGGTTGAACTGGATTACAATACGATGTTTAAAATTTGGATCACAAAATTGGGAAGAGAAAGAATGTTTAGATGAATGATTCCCAAATGCAAGTATGTAAGATGATCTTACCCAAATTTGGCTTAGGATCATCTTATTCTCTATCATATGTGGTGTAAGCAAGGACAAGATGCTTTCAAGCTTGGAGCACAATAGGTTAAATGTTTGACATTATGTGCGCCTGTCATTTTTTGGCACAAATATGAATTGTACTGAATACAATGCATGAGGGTGTTGATGAATTTTGAGAAGGATATAGCATTCAAATACAAGTTATTTTTGGCCAATACTTAATTTATATTTCATCTTCTAATGTATAGGATAAATGTACTGTTTTGCAGATTGGAAATTATCCAAATAACCTTACAATTTACCTTACGAAAAAATAAATCGATTAGGAATTGCTAAAATAAAAATCGTGCACAAAAATTCTCGTTTCCACTTATCTAATTTGATAATTTTGAGGTAAATTAAAGAGGACACATTGATATCAACGTGCCCTCTTTTCAGTTCAATGATTTAAAATTTTAAATTATTGATTATCTAGGAGTTAATCAACTTCTCCAGCGACACAAGCTGTGCTTGTTCCTGCAAATACAGGACTCGTCATCTCGGCACAGTTATTGAATTCACCATACCGTTTTGCTTTAGCCGTGTAAGTAATAGTATAGGTTTCCCCAGGTGTACCAGGCGATGATGTAACAGCTACCTCATAGCCTGAGCCAAATGGAGCTGGTGGTGTTCCAATGCCATGAGCATAGGTTGTACCACCAGAATTACCATAAACGTTTTGTGCACCAACGATCAAGAAATCGCCAGGACCATCACCATCAGATACGTTTGTCCCATAATTGAATGAAACTTCTTCTGTACCGTTGATGCCTATCCAAACTTGGGCAGTATTCAATTCACCATCACCAAAGTTCGGTACATCATGCCATTCCACAATAATGTAATAGTTTGGTGCAATGCCTAGCACATTGATCAATACTTGACCACCTGCAGTTGGATTAAGATCTGTCCAAATTGGGGCAAGGATGTTTCCCGGTACTGATGCGTCTGGGAGATTAGCAACGGATGGCCATACAACAGATGGGTCATTACCAGGAATAACATATCCGTTCGAACCGATCGTAAGTTGACTATAAGTAACACCAGCATATTCAAATGGTGGAACATTGAACAGATGGGTTGTGTCATCACCCGCAGCAATTACGGTTGAAGAACCAAATCCAGTTAAATCTACATATCCGAATGGAGAAGCCAAAGAATCGATAGCAACATTAACATTCGGAGCAGATTGACCAGCCAAGGTACCATTGAAGGATAATTGACGATTGTTATCTTGGTTTGCACCAACAACGGTTCCGTTCACTAAGCGTAATTGTTTTGGCAAACGATTGGTAAGATCAACAGTTGCATTGTCGAATGTATTGTTGGTCATGGTGATTGTACAATCCATCGTTTCATGACGTCCCAATGTTGTTGGAGCACATTCTTGATCTAAGGAAACACCAGCTTGTTGACGAACGATTGTCACAGGAATGTGCAACACAGTGTTTTGGGTACCACGTAACACAATTTGTGCGTGACGGATTTCACCAACAGGCACGTTACTTGCATCGATTTCGATATCGAAGGTTTTGTCACCGTTCTTTGGTACTTTGATCCATGGCTTAACATTGATTACCAAATCATCGGGTGTGTGTGCTTCTACAGACCACCATTTGTTTTGATTCAGTAAATTATGAACAGTTCGTTGTACCGTCATTTTACCTGGCATAGATGGAATGAAGATGCTAGGATGATTGAGATCCCACAAATTATCTTTGTAGTCAATGAAATCTTGAGCTGAAGCATCGATGGTTAGGTATGGATAAGCTGCTTTATGCAAATCAATGCGACCTGAACCATAATCAAATGGATCTGCTGGAGTAACTCCGTCTTCCTTGGTAACGCCATCCATGATAGCTGTTGTCATCAATGCAGATTTAATTTGACCAGGAGTCCAATCCGGGTGTAATGCAGTCAAGAGAGCTGCTGCCCCAGCAACGTGCGGGCTAGACATGGATGTTCCTTGGATAGCTTGGAACAATTCACCATAAGGGCCAGATCCACCAGGGCCTTGTGTAGAACCAAGTGGTGTGTTGCCTGCGAGAATTTGTACGCCAGGAGCGGTTACATCTGGACGGGTTGTGAGGTAGTTAGCGCCACCACGAGAACTGAACGCAGCCATGACATCGCCTTGTACAGTTGTTGCTGTACCGTCTGTAATGGTAGCCATAACATTGGTATTAGCAACTATGTAGTTGTAAATATCATTACCATCATCAAATTCAACGTGCGAGCTGGGAATATAATGATTATCTGTAGATAAGCCTTGCAGGACAAGGTTACGTAAGATCATCCCTTCAGCTCCTGCGTTCATTGCATTAAAGCTTTTTGTAACGCGCGCAATGCCGCCACGATCACATAAGACAATAGAGTCTGCAGGAACAGCAGGCATACCTGCTAAACACTGTCCATCACCACCAGCCAATACGAGATGATATGGACCCGTACCTGTAGTAACAGAGGCTCCTTCTACAACCAATGGTGCAGCTGTATCAGAGGTAATTGTGATTGTATTCAGGAAATGACGATCGGTTGTGCTTGCGCCAACGGCCGTAACCCAAGGTGCGTTTGCAGGAGAACCAACTGTATTTGCATTTGGTCCACTATTACCAGCTGAGGTAGCAACAAATACACCTTGTGCATATGCATTGAGGAATGCCAAAGCATCAGCATCCCCATAAGGATCGTTGTTAGAAGAACTACCAATAGAGTAGTTAATAACGTCAACACCATCTAAGGTTGCTTGATCAATTGCAGCAACAAGGTCAGAACCATAACCACCAGCTTCACCTAATGCTTTATAAGCAATGATGTGTGAACGAGGAGAAACACCAGTTACGATACCTCGATTGATACCGAGAAGTGTTGCTTCGACGCCAGCGTTACCAGCAGCAGTGCTTGCCGTGTGGGTACCATGTCCATCATCATCACGTGCTGAATCGAATTCTGTTGCTGTTAAGCCCGTAATCGCGCGATAGGTATCTAAGAACACATAGGCACCAATGAGTTTGTTGTTACAAGTGAATGGAGCGTCATCTGGATTGTGAGCAACGTTCCCGAATTGGCAGGGATAGGGACCTCCGGGTGGGGCATCATATGTTTTACCATAAGGGTCAGGGTCTGAGAATGAGGGATGTTCTGGCCAAATACCTGTGTCGATAACACCAACAACTACACCTTCACCTGCGCTTTGTTGCCCACCAAGTTCTGCCCAAACAGATTGAGCATTGATAAATTCAGGACCTACATCTGTTAATTTTTGATGTAGTTCATCGAGGTAGATGCGCTCAACACCATTAACACCTGCTAATGCGCCTAAGTTATCTGGGTTCATGACAATAGATGCACCATTGAAAGTCTTATAGGTATGAACAATCGTACCACCTGTTGCATTTGCTAAATCTTGAGTACTCGTACCTTCAGCAAAGGTAACGATGAAACTGGCTTGTTCTAAATCAACACTTTCGCGAGCAGCCGAGTCGAGGCCAAATGCAATAGGTGATGCTTCTTTACCCATATCTTCCACATGGATTGATACTGGGGCTACGGTGTCAGGCGCAGGGGTTAGGCCACTGTCACCTTCTTGCGCAGAACTAACTGATACTGATATTAGCAACGCTGCTAATAAAAAGAGTCCGAGCAAAGTTGCTCGTTTAAACTTATTCATGCTTCCTCCAAACTAATTAAAAAATTTTGATTCGTGGGAAATATATTTTGGGGTTTTATCTTCGAGTAACATCACCTCCTTGCATACAGAGTCGCAAAAACAAGCACATAACCAAAAATGTGAAATGAAATGTGGATTGATAGTTTCTATAATGTTTTCAAATCTTTTTTGATTGGGCTACTTGATACGCTAATTAAGTTAATTAATGCAATACAGGGTGAGTTATGTATTGAAATGTGACATCTAAATACACATTGATCGACAATTCACGAAATGAGCTGATTTCTCATAAGTGAAAATAGCGAATATCTAACCATAAAACCAAGGATTTGATTTCACACAAAATCGTGGGTTACGCTCAGTCTACTAAGATAATTCGATCCTGACAAAGTTGGAATCAAATACATAGAATTGGGTAAAGGAATCGAATATTTTTGCCCTTAGTTGATTGTGTATTTAGTTGAATTCTACCAATAATTATGATTTGCTGCCCTCTTCCCAATATGGACATAAGTGCAAGGATACGAATACAAAATTAGTCATAATATCTTACAATTTACCTTACGATACCTTGTAGGTTGAAATTTTATGATTTTTTGAATGATGAGCAAGTAATTGGTAATTTGTGGTTTCTTTTTAGCCAAGCAAGTTAGATGTCTTTTGTTACGTAAATCGTAACAATTTATTGTTTTGTCTATGTTTGTCGGATTTTTTAGATGTGAGATTGCAAAAATAAAAAATCGTGTTATGTTTTCACCAAACTTCACTTGATGTAATTGGGTAAAATTTGAGATAGA
>JBNKHS010000132.1:0-10603 GCA_050290485.1 Promineifilaceae bacterium (SeqCode)
GCTTTGCTGTCTGTATGTACTTTGACGTTGCTGAAATCGGCACCGAAGGCATTTTCCATGGGGGCACGGACTGACTGCTCAAGCTGTGAACCACCAGATTTTTCCGCCTGAACGGCCGTTTCCACATCCGTCGTCACCCCGAATTCACCATCGGTGTAACTATCCAAATCATAGCCCCACACCGTTAACGGATTATCGCCGTTGCCGCTCAATTGCAGCATGTACCGCTTATGGGCAGACTCGGTTTGCAGGGGAATGGGGAGATTATAGGTTTGATTGTGGCTGAAGTTTTTGGTGAGCAAATCACGGGTGACCAGTAGATTATTATTTTCGTCAAGAACGGCGATGGTGAAACGGCCGTTTTCATCCGCAGTTGGTTCTGTGCGTCGCGCCAAAATCAGTTCAAGCGCCACTAAACCATCATGCTGCGGCACAAACGTCTGAGTCACAACCACATTTTCATTGGGGGTGGGTGCCGGTGTATTCAGTCGATGCTGGCTAATATCTTCTGCTTTGATGGTATCGTAGACGGGTAAAAGTTGAGACGGCCGTTTCGGTTCCCCTTGCCACACCCAAAACAACAATAAAACTGCCCCTAAGATTGCAAATAGCCAAATCCACTTTCTTTTTGATTGTCCAACATCATCTTCAAATTCGCTCACCATAGAAAAATGATTTTACCCGATCATCAAAACCTGTAAATGAACTTTCACGGAACACGCATCACGATCCCAAATAAAAAGACCACCCCAAATGGAGTGGCCTTGTTTTATATTCTGTGGCGCTAACTAGATTCGAACTAGTGACCTAGGGCTTATGAGTCCCTCGCTCTAACCAACTGAGCTATAGCGCCAAAGCGAACGAAATTATAGCGAACTCTCCTCCCTAAGACAAATCCAATTTATAAAGATTCCGGCAAACTTCATAATCTCTAATCTCAGCGACGTAGTCGCAAATCTCCAATCTCCTTTTAGGAGACAGCCGCTAATGCAGCGCCAATAATCCCTGCTTCATTCCGTAATTTGGCCGGAACAATTTGCGCGCGTGTACGAATATGTTTCAAAAACTTTCCATGTTTCTTACTTACACCACCACCAACAATGATCAAGTCAGGAGAAAACAAAAATTCGATGTGGTTAAAGTAAATATCAAGTCGTTTGCCCCACTTCTTCCAAGAGAGATCTTCTCGTTTACGCGCACTATCCGCCGCAAAAAATTCAGCATCTTGTCCAATTTGTTGTCCTGGCAAATAAACGTGCCCCAATTCCATATTGGGTACCAGCGCACCATCGATGAACATGGCACTGCCAATACCCGTGCCTAAGGTAAAGATCATCACCGTGCCCGATTCGTCTTGGCCAGCGCCAAAGCGCATTTCAGCTATGGCAGCGACATCGGCATCATTCAGCAACTTTGTGGGGCAGTTGGTGCCAAATTCCATTGCTTTCTCACCAGAAAAGTCAATCCAATCATCATCAATATTGGCCGCACTTTTGACAACCCCATGCAACACGATACCGGGAATGCCCACACCAAGTGGCCCTTTATAACGAAATTCATCAATAATCCGTTTCATCACGCCGATAACAGCATCAGGAGTTGACGGTTTCGGTGTGGGTATGCGAATGCGTTCGCTAACCAATTCCCCTTTTTCTATATCTACTAACGCGCCTTTGACGCCACTTCCGCCAATATCGATGCCTAAGGTTATCATTTGTGCCTCCACTGAATCTGTTCTCAGCTATTTTTTACCAATAAACTCACCTTTATGTCAAACATATGTTGATTTAGCGTACAGTTCCATAAAAGTGGGGCAGCGTATCTACTTTTTCGGTTGACCAAGTAATGGTACCGAGAAGTTCTTCCCTGGCTGTTGCTAATTTCTCCGGATCATTGGCATGAATTACGCCCAGTTCAGCACCTGCTGCAAAATGATGGCCAATTTTGGCTGGTAAGATAAAACCAACGCCAAAATCAATTTTATCCGTTTTCACCAGTCGTCCTGCCCCCAAATGAACGGCCGTCCACCCGATTTGCCCCGTATCCATGGCTGCAATGTATCCCGATTGTGGCGCGAGCAACGGTTCGACATATTTCGCTTGCGGCAGCAACTCAGGGTTATCCACTTGAGCACCGTCTCCGCCTTGGGCAACCACCATGGCACGGAACTTTTCTAGGGCACGGCCGTTTTCCTGAACTTCTATTGCCAAATCCTTTGCTTCCTCTAAAGAATTCGCTTTGCCTGCGAGCAGAAGCATATTCCCCGCCACTTCCAAACAATGCGCCCAAAAATCGGCGGGGCCATTCCCTTGTAAAGTCGCAATTGCTTCTTTCACTTCCAGCGCGTTCCCAATCGCGTGCCCTAAGGGTTGATTCATGTCGGATAAGATAGCCACAGTCTTGCGGCCAGAGTCGGTGCCAATATCAACCATAATCCGTGCCAGCTGTTTAGCATCTTCTACAGTTGACATAAATGCACCACTCCCTACTTTGACGTCAAGGACAATGGCATCGGCACCTGCCGCTAATTTCTTAGACATGATTGAGGCGGCAATAAGCGGTGTACTGGCTACGGTTCCGGTCACATCACGTAAGGCATACAACTTGCCATCTGCTGGGGCCAAAACGGCCGTTTGTCCCGCCAGCACCAAACCTATTTCCGCCAACTGTGCCTTAAATTGGGGCAAAGGTACTGCAGAAGACCACCCTGTAAACGATTCCATCTTGTCCAGCGTACCTCCACTGGACCCTAACCCGCGTCCACTCATTTTGCCCACAGGTACACCACATGCAGCAACAATCGGCTGTACCGCCAATGTCGTCTTGTCACCCACCCCACCCGAAGAATGTTTATCGATCACAAACTTAGCCACATCGTGTAAATCCAGCTGATCCCCTGACTTTGCCATGGCCATGGTCAGATCAACCGTTTCGCGTCGATCCATTCCTTGCAAATAGATAGCCATGATCAAAGCAGCCGTTTGGTAATCGGGAATATTGTCTGCCGTATATTCAGCAATGAACCACTCAATTTCAGCAGTCGATAAAATACGGCCGTCGCGCTTCTTTTCTATAATATCTACCATTCTCATGTGGGTTTCTCCAAAACTATAATGTAATGTGAAAGCGCAAAAAGTCTGAAATAGATAATAGGGTTTCTACGCTTTCATGCAGGTAATCGGCAATTATTCATTAAGCTGTTTTGAGAAACTTGCCGCCGATTACAGAATTACACGTAAGGATTCTGATTATATCAAGAATCCTGTATAATCCATCTCAATATTTTTTGTCCTTCAAAAATAGCTTCTGCCACATACCATTGCTGGCAGAGATACAAATTTGCAGTACCCATCTATCTGAAACTTAAAATTTGGAGGTAAATATGGCCGATAAGGCAGATATTTTGTTATCCGGCGGCACAATTGTCACCATGAATGCACAATATGATATTTTTGTTGATGGTGCGCTAGCCATCAAAGATGACTCGATTGTAGCGGTTGGGCCGAAAGCAGAAATAAGCAAACAATTCAAGGCAACAGAAACAATAGATTGCACAGGAAAAGTCATCATTCCGGGCTTAGTGAATTCACATACCCACATCCCCATGACTTTATTCCGTGGGCTAAATGATGATTTGCGTTTGGATGTGTGGTTAGGTTATCTCATGCCTTTAGAACGCGAATTTGTCACCCCAGAGTTTGTAAAGTTGGGCGCAAAAGTCGCCTGTGCCGAGATGATCCGTTCGGGAATTACCTCGTTTGCTGATATGTATTATTTTGAAGATGCGATTGCTGAAGAAACGGCCGAAATTGGAATGCGCGCCTTGTTAGGGCAAACCGTCCTCGTTTTCCCTGCGCCAGATGCCGCCACCTACGAAGATGCCCTCGTCCTTTGTCGGCGCTTCATTGAACGCTGGCAAGATCATGATCTGATTCAACCAGCAGTAGCTCCCCACGCCTGGTATACAGCCACACCTGAGATGAATCGCGCCTGTGCTGATTTGGCACGCGCCTATGATGTACCTATCCATACCCACGTCAGCGAAACCGCCTTAGAAGTTGACAATTGTAAAGAACAACATCTACAACGGGTCGTCCCGTGGATTGCCAGTCATGGATTGCTAGAAACAAAGTTATTGGCTGCTCACAGCGTGCATCTCAACAAAAGTGAAATGTTTGCCCTCAAGGACGCCGGTGCTGGTGTAGCTCATTGTCCTACCAGTAATCTCAAATTGTCCAGTGGCATTGCCGCCGTTGGTGAGATGCTAGAAGTGGGGCTAAATGTTGGTGTGGGAACGGATGGTCCCGCCAGCAACAACGATCTCGATATGTTTGAAGAGACCCGTCTGGCCGCCCTGTTGGCGAAAACACAATCCAACGATCCCACCGTGTTACCTGCGCGCCAAGCACTGGAATTGGCCACAATTGGTGGTGCCAAGGCCTTACACATGGGCGATGTAACGGGCAGTTTGGAAGTCGGCAAACGTGCCGATCTTGCTATTCTCGGTATGGATGGCATCCACAACCAACCGCACTTCAACAACAATCCTGATGCAGTGTACTCACGTCTCATTTACGCTTCGAAAAGTACAGACGTGACCGATGTGATCTGCAACGGCCGTTTCTTACTACGCAACAACGAACTACAAACTATCGACGAAGTACAAGCGAAAGCAGAAGCAGCTCAAGTTGCTGCTGACATTGATGCCTTTGTTTTAGAACGGGAATCAAGCCCCTACAATAAATTGGTCTTTCTTGCTGGCGTACAACGACAAGAAAGTTTTGAAGTCCAAGTTAAGGTGCCGCTAGAGGTAGATACGGCCGTATTAGAGTTCATTCACAGCGATGCTTGCCAAATCACCAAAGCTTCCCATTACCGCCAATATGATAACTACTTCATCTTTGATGGGGATGATCCCGATGCGGCCCGCTTACGGTACCGCGAAGATGAATTTATTGACAAAGATGGTAATGTCGATCATACACGTTCCCGCCTCACGCTGATTGGTGAAGGAGAACGCATTGAATTCACCAATGCCGTTATGCTTTCTCGTTCTCGCTTTTTAGCTGATGCCAGCCGTAGTCTACGCTTCTATCGCGAATACTTTAATCCAGTATCAGAAATGATCGTCAACAAAGATAGGCTCCGCTGGCGCATCATCTATCAAGATACAGAAATGGCGATCAACCTGGATCAAGTAACCAGACCCAAGCTTCCTGGCTACTTTTTAGAAATCAAATCGCGCACATGGTCTCGCACCGATGCGGAACGAAAAGCCAATTTGATTACAGAAATTTTAGGACTGCTCGGTGTTGATTTAACCGCAGCAGAACGACGTGAATATGCTGATATTGTCATGAACACTCTGGAAAAATCCACCAAATAGACTTCGAATATTTAGTGCGCAACGTGTCAGATTCATGAAGCATTGCGCACTCATTTATTCAATTTTTGTTAAATGCGCGTAATTTTTGCTTGAGACGTCCGCCATTCTGTGTAAAATGATACAGCATGGAAATCATAAGATTGAAGTGGTGTGTATCGTTAGCTTGTCAATGGAGCATTTCATGACAAACCAAATCACAGAATTAGAAGCGCAATTAGACACCTTAGAAAAAGATCCCAATCCCCAAATCAAACACAAAGTTGATATTTTAAACGAACTCGCATGGGCCATGCGCTATAGTGAACTAAATCGTTGTCTAGAGTTAAGCATGACAGCGTATGAATTAACATTAGCGATAGAAGGCACACCAGAAGCGTATCTCGATGGTCATCTCACCAGTCTCCGTAACTTAGTCTATTTTCAAGGATTAACAGGGGAATTTGATCAAGCGTTTCGTTTTTCAATGCGTGCTTTAGGCAAATTCGACCAGCTTCCTACCTTAACTACAGTGCAAAAGGAATTAAAAGCGGCCGTTTTAAGCAATATGGGTATGGTCTCTGCCTTCATGGGTTATTACTCCGAAGCTGCCGAATTCTGTTACCAATCTATTGATCTGGCAACCGAAATCGATGACTCATGGTCGTTTGCGCAATCTGTAAATCATTTGGGGTTCATCCATGCCCAATCCGGTGAATACGACCGCGCAATTAAATCGATATCCCAGGGCGTCCAATTTATGCGACGAATAAATGATCAAGGTGGTATTGCACTGCAATTAAATAACTTGGCCTGGGCATATAGCCTTGCAGGTGATTATGAAAATGGATTAAAAAATGCTCTCGAATCGATGGCTTTAGCTGAAAAGCTCGATGCAGCTTATTTAAAGAGCATTATCTTCGATACCACGGGTGAACTTTATCTTAAATTAGGGGAATTTGAAAAAGGGCAAACCTTTCTAGAACAAGCAGTAAACAGCTCTAAGCAGACTAAGTATAAATATGGTGAAGTTGTTGCCCTCATGAATTTAGGCAAAGTACTTTACTTCCAAGA
Source organism: Promineifilaceae bacterium (SeqCode) (assembly GCA_050290485.1). GTDB lineage: Bacteria > Chloroflexota > Anaerolineae > Promineifilales > Promineifilaceae > JBNKHS01. Next base: position 6,437 of record JBNKHS010000132.1, read on the forward strand.
AAAACCAGTTGCACTAGAAATCTTTGCGGAAGCAATAGCCGTCGGTGAAGAACTGGGTACAAAATACGAGGTTTCTCAATGCCATTTATACATCTCAAAATACCATGAGGAAAGAGAGCAATTAACGCAAGCCCTTTATCATTTTCAACAATACCACAAGTTACAAAAAGAACTATTTAATTCTGAAACGGAAAAAAAGGTTAAATACCTAGAAGTGCTGCATGCCACAGAAACAGCAAAAAAAGAACTCGAAATTTATCAGCTACGAAATGTTGCCCTGGAGCATGAAATCAATGAAAGATTACGTGCCGAAAAAGAGTTAAATGAGTATAAAGATCATCTTGAAGAGGTCGTACACCGTCGCACAAGCGAATTAACCGTTGCCAATGAGCAACTGCAACGCGAAATTAATCATAAAATAAAAATAGAATCCGCCCTACGAGAAAGCGAAGAACGACATCGCCTTATATCTGAACTGATCTCAGATTATGCCTACGTCTATACCATTGATGAAAATGAGGACTTTACGCTGGAATGGGTGACAGACGCTTCTTTCTTGCGCCTCACGGGCTACTCGTGGTTTGAATTGGATACGCCCTATGATTTGTATCATCCAGATGACACAGACCGTGTTTATCAAGATATTAGGCAATCCCTAACAGGAGAAACAACAATTGGTGAATATCGTATTTTTACCAAAGAAGGTCGTTTACGTTGGATACAAATTCGCAGGCAACCGGTTTGGGATGAAGATTTGCAACGGGCAACAAAGATGAATTGTGTGGTCCAAGACATTACGGAACGAAAGCTCGCTGAAGCACAGTTAGTAGAAAATGCAGCCATCTTGAGCAAAAGAAATCAAGAGCTACAAAACTTTACACATATTTCTTCGCATGATTTACAAGAGCCTTTACGCAAAATTCAGCTTTTTAGTGAGCGGTTACAGGATAGATATCAAGAAGATTTGGATGAACGTGGCCGACATTATTTAACCAGAATTCACGATGCATCTGCCCGCAGCCGATTATTAATTCAAGATTTGCTGGCGTACTCTCAGCTGGCAGATGACACATTTGAAACGGAACTGGTCAATTTAGATATTGTTGTCAGTCAGGTCGTTGATGATTTGACTGTGCGCATTGAAGAAACGGCCGCTTCTGTTCATTCCCATAATTTACCCACAATAGAGGCAAATGCCAGCATGATGTACCAACTTTTCCTCAACCTCATTGTCAACGCCCTTAAATTTCATGCCAAAGAGCGCCCGCCCATCGTCGAAGTCAGCGGGCAACAATCGGTAGATGAAAACAGGTGCGAAATTCTGGTGAAAGACAATGGCATTGGGTTTGATGAAAAACACGCCGAACGCATCTTCTCCATCTTTCAACGCTTACATGATCGCTCTGAATTTGCGGGTACAGGCATTGGGTTAACAATCTGTCGCCGCATTGTAGAACAACATCATGGTCAAATTACAGCATCCAGCGAGGCGAATATTGGAACAGAATTTCGTTTAGTTTTACCGTTGCAACAACCGGAACAAAAAAGAGACACCAATGATGATGTCTCTCTTTAAACGGAGAACGAAAACTCACTTAAATTAAAACAAACTAGAATCTTTTTCGTTCTCCTAAAAGTAAATTCCGAAACGATGTTTGTTTTTAAGAATCTTTCCGGAATTTACTTAAATCTATCATTGTTCGTAATGAATCGCTTTGGTTTACATACCAAAAATAGATTGCATTTTCATTACACTGTTTAAGTCACCATCAACTTTTACTTTACCAGACATGAATGCCATCATCGGGTTAAGATCACCGCTCATCATTTTGACGTAATCTTGACCATCCATGCTGATGGTTGCATTTGCCCCTTCTGCAGGGCCTTCGTTAACATCAATTGCACCATCGGCAATTTTGATGTTCCATTCACCACCATCATCACCACTTAAGCTAAACCCAAGAACCATATTGATGTCTTTCGCTTTTTCGGGATCAAAATTTTGGGGAATCTTGGCAAAAATATCTGCAGGTGTTGTCATGAGTAAACTCCTCGTTCCTATTATTAGTATTTCACAATGGTTGTTAGGTTTTAACCAAACATTTGCGAATACCATTTATGGGGAAAGTAATAATTGTAATGATTCAGAGTATAACAACGGCCGTTTCGGTGTCAAGGCTACAGAACAGCTTGTAAACAATCCTTATTATAGAGTATGAGGTGTTATAGATGATCGAGATAATCAAGAAAAGATACAAATTATGGCTGAGAACGGCCGTTTTTTTGCTTGCCCTGACAGCGTGTACAGCCCGCAGCGAATCGCCAGTGGCGTCTCGTACTCCTGCAGAAAAAGCGGAAGCTGCCGCAAAATATGACGAATATACCATCGTCACCCTGTTGCCTCGCGACGCCATTCCCGCCATAGACAATCCAGAATTCTATTCTCCAGAAGAAGCAGGCGAATTTTATGCCCCAGACGAGCTGATCATCGGAGTTGAGTTCGAGGGAGATGCACGTGCCTACTCTGTTCCCTTTTTAAGCGGGCATGAAATTGTCAACGATACCGTTGGCGATCACAAAATCGCTGTGACCTGGTGACCACTCTGTTTTACGGGCATCGTGTATGACCGAGAAATCGATGGAAAAGAGTACACCTTTGGCGTCTCTGGCAAACTGATTCGTAACGTGTTGGTCATGTATGATCGTCAAACTGAAAGTTATTGGAGCCAACTGCTTGGTGAAGCAGTTGCTGGTGAATTAGTAGGCACAAAGCTGGAATTTGTTCCATCTTGGATGATGACCTGGGGCGAATGGCAAGCACGTCATCCCAACAGCATCGCCCTCGATAAACAAGGTCGTCGTGGCTCGCGCGACTCTTATAATAGTTATTATCGGTCTAATTCTGCCGGTGTGATTGGCGAAACCATTCCCGACAGCCGCTTACCCACTAAACAATTTGTCGCTGGGGTGGAGCTAGATAATGCGGTCATTGCCTACCCATACAGTTTCCTCAGCGAGACACCACTCGTTAACGATCAAGTTGGTGAGGAAGCGATTTTGGTCACGTTTGATCCAGATACGGCCGTATCTCTCGTCTTTAGTCGTGTTGTTGGTGAGCAAACCTTAACCTTTAGTGTCGGGAAAAACGACACCCTGATTGACAATGAAACTAACAGCACCTGGGACACCTTCACGGGCGAAGCGACGGCAGGCAAACTCACTGGCGAAAAGCTAACTCGGGTCAAAAGCACTCCCTCCTTCTGGTTTGGCTGGAAAGATATTCATCCCAACACACTCATTTATGGCCTAGATGAATATTGACATAAAGTCAATATGGCAAACAAAGCGTAGTGCGTTGTCTATCGAATCTTTTACGCATTACGCACTACGCACTAATTTCTCTCTTATCTTCCCCCTTAATCTACCCCCCTCACCGTAACGTTTTCTCAATGATTGCCCCCTAACCCCCCTCCACAGAGCCTACGCTGTTGTCAATCAAAATGCCGTTGTGCTAGAATCTCATCCGCTCCAGCCATCACAATGCTGGGGCGTTTTGCAGTAATTTGCCTGTAAAACAAATGGAGTAACGAGATTTCAACTTTAATCAAACACTCGTTCTCCTTATATAAAGTAAATTGCAAAATTTACTTTAGGTGTAACAAGAATAATCAAATTTGTTGTTACAGACTTAACAAATGTCCACCTGCAAACAATCTTGACAAACAGCAACACGCATCAAGGTTAATGTGACATCGGGAATGAGGAAGAAAAAGATGTGAGTTAATAATCGAGATTCGGTTCTCGCATTTTAAGTTGCACCTCATTCATTTTTCCGACTTTAATTCAGATGGATAGGGATCATGGAGGTAGATGATCATGGAAGAAGAACGCCCAGAAGTAGAGGCAGAAGACGTTACCCCACAGACTGAGGAGCCAACCGAAGATATGGGTAGTGGATCAGGAACATCAAAAGGCTTGTTAATTGGTGGTGGCATTGTTGTTGCTGTCTTAATTATTGTAGGCATTTCCTTACCCCCCATTTCAATTTGGGAACGCTTTGGTGGTGATGATACTGGCGAAACCACAGAATCAGCAATGGCTGAAGCCGCAGAAGAAACAACTGTTGGCGAAGGAAACGCCACAATCGCAGGTGAAGTTGCGGTTACT
>JBNKHS010000133.1:0-10573 GCA_050290485.1 Promineifilaceae bacterium (SeqCode)
CCAGCCGTTTCCCCGAATCAATCTTTCTTGTGGTCGCTGGGGGTGCCATTGGCGCTGCCTTCATTCCTACCTTCACCGCCTATTTTGAAGATGATGATGAAGCTGGTGGCTGGCATTTATTTTCGGCCGTGATCAATCTCGTCATCATCGTCGTCACCCTCATTGCCATTGCCGCCATGCTTTTTGCCAACAATCTGGTTCTCTTCTTAGCCAGCGAAAAGGTCGCGGCCAACCCTGAGTTATTACCACTTACAGTGTTGCTCATGCGCATCATGTTGCTCTCTACAATCATTTTTGGCGTGAGCGGCGTTGTAATGGCGGCTCTTAATGCACGACAACATTTCTTTTTACCAGCGCTCGCCCCCACAATTTATACCGTAGGCATCATTGGCGGGGGTGCATTTTGGCTGTTTACGGGCCGTGAATTGGTCTCGGTCGGATTTGCTGTGGGAACAGTTATTGGTGCATTAGGGCACTTACTCATTCAAATTCCGGGCTTGGTGCGTAAAAAAGCACAATACTCTTTTATCTTCACAGTACGCGATAAAGGGGTTATGCAAGTCTTGAAATTAATGGCTCCACGCGTCCTCGGCTTATCGTTCAGTGAAATCAATAAATTTGTCACCATTCTGCTAACAGATGCGATGATCATTGGGAGTTTACCCGCCTTAACGACCGCGTTTCGGTTGATTATTATGCCGCAAGGGATTATTGGGCAAGCATTGGGTATTGCGGCTTTTCCGACCTTGGCTTCGTTGGCAGCGCGCTCTGCTTTTGACGAAATGCGCCAAATTTTGGCGGATTCGCTGCGTATCCTGCTTTTCTTAGGTTTACCCGCCACAATTGTTTTTATGCTCTTAGGCGAGCAAATTGTCACAATTTTGTTCCAACGCGGACTTTTTGATGACCAAGCCACCAATTTGGTTACCTTTGCCCTTTTCTTTTATGCGCTTGGATTAATTCCCCTGATGGCGCTAGAAGTAACCAACCGCACCTTTTATGCGTTGAGTGATACGTTAACGCCTGTCTTGGCAGGTGGCGTACAAATTGTATTGATGTGGGGCTTGAGTGTCTGGTTTAGCACCCGCCTCTTTCCTGCATTAGGACAAGTCTCATTAGGTGGCTTGGCGCTGGGGTTTAGTTTGTCGAATATCGTAGAGATGTTGGTTTTGTTATGGTTGCTGCGCGGGCGGATTGGGGGGATCAACGGCCGTTCCCTCTTTGATGGCATGTGGCGCATGACAATTGCCGCGCTGCTGATGGGTGTGGGGATTGTGTTGGTGTTACAACCTTTGACAGATCTAAATGTTTGGATACAACTGATTTTAGGTGGGATTGTGGGAACGGCCGTTTACGTTATCGCCTGCTATCTCCTCCGCCTCAAAGAACTCCACCGCTTCCTCGATATTGGCCTGCGACGTCTCAGACGATAATTGCATCAATTTATAGTTCAAGGCTCCACATCTGCCTTGAGTCCTTACTTTTTAAAACAACTTTTGTGTCAGACCGCCAAATTAGTTTGCCAAGATGTTGAGCATATGCCCATTCGTCAGGTAATTCAGTAATTACCACTTCCTGTTTTAATTTCTTGCCTTTACGGTCACGGACAATTAAGCTAATCACGCAATTTTGAACATCGTGCTCAATTAGCACTTCGGCAATATGATTCCTTGAAGGTGAACGAACTGATTTCCAAACCCAAACATTTTGTAACTTTTGCTCCCTTAATTTATCAAAAGTCACCATGAATAGTTCCGAATCCCATTTAGTTTGATCCAATAATTCTTGGATACCACAATACAAAGATTCGTAAGCCCACTCCTTTTTCTCATCGTCACTTAGCTTAGCAAATCTATCAAGATCAACAGCAACATCAATTTCGTAAACACCTAAAAAGTTTCTATATCCACTTTTGGGAGATTCTTGCACACAATTTATTAGGACTTTCCAACAATCTGGGGTTTTGAATTTTGGAAACAATCTTTCATAAAATGCAGTGATACATCTAATTTGTAATGAAAATTTTCTTTTCTGCGCTTTGTCTCCGGAAATCCTTAAATCAAATTCTTTTAGTATGGTCACAATCTAAAAATCCTTCTTCGTTTACTGTTGCTTTAATTCAATCTACAAAATTTTGCAACAAAAAAGCCAGCAAATCGCTGGCTTTTGATTTCTAAGTTTAAGTTTGAGTGGCTCGTTTAGTTACCAGAAGATAATGCCGTTCCGGTCATTTGTAAGCTAGAGCGGGTAAAGAGTTCACCATTGACCCATACTTCCAAGCTATACTCACCAGCATTAAATCCTTCGTCTGGGTTGAAGTAGATGTAACCGGGGCCATCTGCACCATATTCCCAAAGTTCATTGCCACCATCAACCACTTCACCTTCATGACGCCAAACCCACGCCCATTCCATGCCATCTTCCATCCCTTCATAAGGGAAGGTGGCATAAACGGTATAGGAGCCCGCAAAAAAGACACTTACCGGATCAACAGCTTGATACTCATCATCAATCTTGGTGGAGAATTCAATACTCCCCAAATCGGTATCATCATTCAGTTCTGCGGTAGGTTCAAATTGGTCGTATTCTTCAGGGAGTTTCAACACAGCTTGCACAAGTGTATCGGCATCAACACCAAACGGATCTTCTGCAGTTGTGGAAATAACCTGGGGTGTGATTTCTGTTTCAGATACAATTTCAATAGCAATAGGGGTTTCAACAAGTTCTTGAATATCCTCAGAAGCAGGTTTTGCATTTGCCAGAATTGCAACAAGGGGTGATGTATCTTGTGGTGCTTGCAAGGTGCCTGCGGCAAATACGGCCGTTGCTACCATCAAGCCAAGACTAACAAAAGAATATGATTGCAATCGCTTTTCAGCCTGGCGGCGCATAAAAAAGTATGGTGAGCTTTTCATTTCTCGCCATGACTTGACGACAACAGCCAGCGCTAAACAGATTAGCAATAAAAGTATACCCAATATCCAGGGTGTAATTGTTCCAGAAATGCTACTTAACAAATGAAATAAGTCCTCTTCCGTGTATAGACTTTCGCCATTATAGGCAAAGAATTTCAGTTAGGCAAGTGTTTTGTTGACATAACACCATTAGAAAGTCGTATGATACCCTCCGATTGCCCTACGCAGCAGGACTCTGGTACTAAAATCCTGTCTTTGATTGCTCTCATTTTCACAAACCACTTATCTAATGTGACCCTGCAATTTGCCATAGAAACATTGGTAATTGATCATATATCTTCTATTTTTGCTTGCTGCGAAAGAAGAAGCATCTAAAATTGAGTCATCATGATACAAATTTCGGCATTGGTCAAAAATTATGGGCTCAACCCTGTACTACGTGGCATAAACTTAAATCTCGAAGCTGGAGATTTTGTGACGCTGGTCGGTCCCAATGGTGCAGGGAAATCCACATTGATGCGTATTGTGGCTACCTTATTAAAGCCATCCGCAGGCACAGTGCAAATTGGGGGCTGGGCGCTTCCTAAGTATAGTGACCGTGTGCGCCGTCATATTGGTCTCGTCTCGCACCAAACTATGCTCTATGCAGATATGACTGCAGAAGAAAATCTAACCTTCTACGCACGCCTCTATAATTTAGATAACCAAACTGAACGCGTGGCCCAAGCCTTAAAGCATGTAGGGCTTTCGGCGCGGCAGCGGGATGCTGTGGGCACATTCTCACGGGGAATGATGCAGCGTTTAACAATTGCGCGAGCAACCTTACACGAACCAGATGTGTTATTGATGGATGAGCCCTACACTGGTTTGGATCAGGATGCGAGTTCGTTGTTGGACGAACTCCTCCAGCAAGAATCGGAAAACGGCCGTACCATCCTCATGATCACCCATGACTTGGTGCACGGGCTCAATCTTTGTGATCGCGTTGCTATTCTTAGTCGTGGTAAAATTGCAGCAGAAATTAAAAGCAATGAGGTCACGGGTGCCGAGTTTCTTGATCTTTATGCAGAATATACAGGGCGGCAAAAAACAAGTGGTCGCCTGAAAACAACCTGATGAGCGAAATAACAAAAGCTACTACAAAACAAACCCCTTTTGAAATGCCGACGTTGGTAACGGCCGTAACTGCCATTGTTTGGAAAGATCTGCGCATCGAAAAACATACCCGCCAGACATTGAGCATCATGGTCATGTACTCTCTCGTCACCGTTGTCATGTTCAACTTTGCCCTAGAAGCCAATTTAGCGGCAGCACGTCAGGTTGCTACTGGCCTGTTGTGGGCCACAATCTTGCTGGCGGGGACGCTGGGATTACATCGTTCCTTTGCCATTGAACGCGAAAACCAATCAATTGACGCCATTCTTATTGCCCCCATCGACCGGCATGTGCTTTACTTCGCCAAAATCTTGAGTGTGACTCTGTTTACCTTTTTGTTAGAAGCCATTCTCATTGTGATGTTCATCATCTTCTTTAATAAACCCTTTTGGCAACCGCAAGTCATTTTTGTTTTGTTGCTAGGGACGATTGGTTATGTTGCTGCAGGCGTCATTATTACCTCAATGACTATCCAAACACGCGCTCGGGAAGTTTTGCTCCCTATTTTGCTCTTCCCAATTATCTTGCCCTTAATTTTGCCCGCAGCCATTGCTATTGCCGAGTTTATGACAGGACAACCTGAAGAATCTGTCGTACGGGGAACAGTTTCACTCGTTCTTGCTTACGATTTAATGATTTTTGGGATAGGCTACATCGCTTATCCTCACGTTTTAGAAGCATAACGTTAACCGCAGATTTCCTCATTTTCTCCGCATCTCTACGGTTAAATTATTTTTAAGGAGTAAACGCAATGACTCTAAATATTCCTAAAGTGAACCGAATCATTCGGATATTAAATATTTTGGCGGGCATTAGTTTGCTCGTGGCCATCTTTGCCACTTTTTACTACGCCCCAGTAGAAAGAACGATGGGAAATGTGCAGCGTATCTTTTACTTTCACGTCGGCACGGCGTGGGTTGGCTGCATCGCCTTCTTTGTCGCTTTGGTTTGCGGCATCCTTTATTTGCGCAAACCGGAACGAAGATGGGATGCTATTGCCGTTGCCTCGGTAGAAATTGGACTTGTCTTTTTAACCGTAACCACAATCGCGGGTTCCGTTTGGGGAAAGCCAGCCTGGAACACATGGTGGTTATGGAGTCCACGCCTCACGTTAATTACAATTGCGTGGTTAACGTATGCTGCTTACTTTATGCTCCGTGGCGCCATTGAAGATGAAGAAAAGCGCGGACGTTTTGCGGCCATCTATGTCATTGTTTCTTTTGTCACCATCATCATGGCTTATATCAGTGTCCGTGTATTACGCGATATTCATCCTGTTGTTTTTGGGGATGTAATGGAATCTGCTGAAGGGGCTTCTGAAGGGTTACAAGAGTTTGAAGGCGGTTTGGAATCAATGCGTATGGGGATCACCTTAACCATTTCCGTGACAGCCTTTTCCATTATCTATACCGCGTGGTTAGTGAACCGCGTTCGTCTCCAATATTATTTGGATGAAGTTAAATCTTTGAAGTTGCGAACGGCACAATATTTACAAGGAGGTCGTTCATGAACAGTTTATTCGCCTTAACTTTACTTTTACAAACGGCCGAACCCAATTGGTTTAACCAATATTTGATGTTGGGTTATGTTTTAATGGGCATCGTTGTCTTGTTTTACGTCATCAGTTTAGCTATGCGCCAACGAAATGTAGAACAAGACATTCAATTGCTTAACCAATTATTACAAGATGATGAAGAACCCCTAGAATAGCTTACTTTGGTAGGATGCTTTACTTTTTCTTAAGAATTTTGCTGCATAATCAGTAAAAGTGCGGAAAACAAGCAATCAATTCTGCACTTTGTCTATCATTCACACTATATATCAATTCAACAACAGTAAGTTTGTGAATGATTCTTAAAAAGAAAAAGCAATCGTAAGATGATTCATTGGGATGTTGTCTAACGAGTAATCTTTTATTTGGAGAGCATTTTATGCAAAACTCATCACTTCCGAAGCCATTACAATCATTAAGTACAGGCCAAAAAATATTGGTTGGCATACTTACGGCCGTTGCCCTCTTTCTGCTCGTCGGCACGTTTATTAAACCAGATACCTCTAACCAACTCAATGTGGGTTTGCAAACGCAACCCTTTTTCGTATTAGCTATCTTGGCCTTTGGTGGTGGTGTTTTAAGTTTTGTTTCTCCATGTACCCTCCCTGTTTTGACCGCCTACTTTGCCTTTGCCTTCCAAAGCGGCCGTTCTCAAATTGCAGCCAACACCTTAGCTTTTATGCTTGGTTTGGCCACCACATTCACCCTCTTCGGCGCGGTTGGTTTTGCTGTGGGTAAGGTATTGTTGCGTAGCCAACAACTTTTGCTCCTTGTGGGAGGATCGGTTGTCATGGTTATGGGGGTGATGAGTTTATTGGGACGGGGTTTTGGCGGTGTCGATACCAGTGGGACAGGCGGTGGGGCACAACCCAAAAGCCAAACATTAGGTGGCTCTTATTTATTTGGGTTGACGTTTGCTATTGGTTGGTCAAGCTGTGTTGGCCCCATTTTAGGGACAGTTCTAACCCTTGCAGCTACAACAACAACTGTTTGGAATGGAATGATGCTGCTCTTTATCTACACCTTAGGGCTCGGGTTGCCACTTATTATCGTTTCAACCATCTTTGGTCGCGTGAGTCGTGATAGTTTCTTTTGGAGAGTTTTGCGGGGTAAAGGGTGGGATTGGAATACACACGTCTTTGTGGTTGCCCTCATTTGGGCATTGGCAATTTGGCGCATCTTGGTTGCTGTTTTTGAATATGCGTTCCGTGCTTATGACATTTTTGGTGGACAAACATTTACGCTTGGTCATGAGATTGGATTGCTGATTGTATGTATTTTAGGTGCAGCTTTATGGACGTTTACAAGCAGTGAAGAAAAACGAATAGTGGTTAAATTACACACAACGCAATTGGTTAGCGGGGCACTCTTTATTGTCATCGCTATCCTGATGCTCAATGGTGCATTAGCAAGCATTAACTCTTTAATTAGCCCAGATTTAGCATTATGGTTTGTTGAACTTGAAGAAAAGTTCATCGCTATTTTTGGTCAATAATCCCTACATTGGCACAATTTAACAAGAATGGAACTTGAGAAAACCTTCTCTAAGTTCTATTTTGTTTGCGGAGTCATCACGATGTCTACAGAACATTTGGAAGAAAGTAACGAACAAAAGCAAAATGGAAACGGCCGTAATCCCGTCATCATCTTAGGAGGTTTCATCCTCCTCGGATTAGCCATCACCCTCCTCCTATTTGGTGGCACACTCTTCGGCACAAAAGAAAGCACTTCACCTGTATATGAACAAGTGCCCGCGCTAAGCGAAGGTGACAATGTACGGCCCACACTTCCCTCTGGCAACAATGGGGCTTTGCTCGTTGGGGACAAAGCACATGATTTTGCGCTGCAAGACCTAGACGGCAATACGGTACAACTTAGCTCGTTCGCGGGACAACCGATCATCGTCAACTTCTGGGCAACCTGGTGTGCACCATGTCGTATCGAAATGCCCGAACTACAAGCTGCCTTTGAAGAAAACGCAGATAATGATTTGGTCATTTTGGCAGTCGATCAGCAAGAACCACCGGACGTAGTACGCGAATTCTTCTACAATCAAATGGGGCTCACATTTACGCCGCTGCTGGATACAGAAAGCGCTATCTCCGATTTGTATGGCACGGGGATGGTCTACCCCACCACCTACTTTATCAATCCAGATGGCAAAGTAACGGCCGTTCATCGTGGTCCCATGACCAGATCGCAAATTGATGGCTATTTAGCCGAAACCATTCCCACTGGGTAAAAGTTCACAGTTTTCAGTAATCAGTAGCCAGTAAATACATTACTGAAAACTGAACAGTGAAAACTGAAAACTAGCTTCTAAACAAACCCACACTTATACTTAGAGCATGGAATCCTCAACCCAAAACAAAGATCCCCAAACTCAGTCAGATGGTCTTGCGCACGCCATCGACACGGCGCTTTATTTTTTTAGTAAACATTGGCTCGCCTTTTTCAATATTGGTGTGGCCATCTATGTGTTTTTACCGATGGCTGCCCCAATGCTGATGAAAGCGGGAGCAACTGGTCCCGCACGTGTTATCTATACCATTTACAGCCCGATGTGTCATCAAATGGCCTCACGTAGCTTTTTCTTGTTTGGGGAACAACCTGTTTACCCGCGAGAATTAGCAGGAACCAATTACACATCTTTAGAAACATACGCAACCGACCTTCCTGAATTCGAAGGCATACCAGAAGAGAATTGGGCACAATTTTTCCTTGCCGCCCGCCGTTTTGTAGGCAATGAACAGATGGGCTACAAGATGGCACTTTGTGAGCGGGATATTGCCATTTATGGGTTTGTCCTAATTTTTGGTCTAATTTATGCGCTTTTGCGGCATCGTAGGCAAATCAAGCCCTTACCCATTCTCATATTTATTATTATAGGCATGGGGCCGATTGCGCTAGATGGATTCAGTCAACTCTTTGGGTATTACGCCACACCAATTGATGGCTCTGTTGCTGAAGATTTTCGGGCAACCATTTCGCAAATATTTGCTTTAAGAGAAAGTCCGCCATTATTGAGAACAGCAACAGGAGCGTTATTTGGTTTCATGCTTGGATGGCTAATATATCCGCATATTGAAGTAGGGATGAATGGGTCTGAACGAGATTTAGCACGGAAGTTGGGAAAAGAGATACGTGATACGTGATACGTGATACGTGAGGAAATTTTACGCATCACGCATCACGCTTCCAAACTTATTCTGCGAATCCACCTAAGATCAATGTCGCATTATGCCCACCCAATCCAAATGAATTGGACATAACCACATTTATTTCTGTTCCCCGTGCGTGATTAGGCACATAATCGAGATCGCAGGCAGGATCTGGTGTTGTGTAATTTATTGTTGGTGGCGCAATGTTTTCGGCTGCAGCATGCACCCCAATAATTGCTTCCAAAGCCCCTGTTGCCCCGAGCATATGTCCATGCATCGACTTTGTTGAGCTAATGGGAATTTGATAGGCTCTTTCGCCAAATACTGTCTTAATTGCGGCCGTTTCTGCTTTGTCATTAAGCGGTGTACTGGTTCCGTGCGCGTTGATGTAATCAACGGCCGTATATTCTAAACCTGCATCATCCAACGCTGCTTGCATCGAAGCTGCCGCACCTTGGCCTTCCTCCAATGGCATCGAAATATGATAGGCATCTGAGCTGCTGCCGTAGCCCAATAATTCTCCATAAATCGTGGCGCCACGAGCTTGCGCATGTTCAAGTGATTCAAGAACCAGGATAAGCAGTCCTGCTCCCTCAGCCATGACAAACCCATCACGATCGGCGTCAAACGGACGTGAGGCACCTTGTGGATCATCGTGGCGAGCAGAAACAGCTTTCATCACACCAAAGCCAGCCACACCAATGGGCAGGATACAGGCATCGCCACCACCAGCAAGCATCACATCCGCTGCGCCTCGTTGAATATTAACCATTGCCTGACCAATCGCATCATTAGAAGCTGCACATGCTGTATAAACAACTTGATTCGAACCACACAATCCATGCTGAATCGAAATCATCGATGCAGGTGTATCAGGCAGCATCATCGGCACGAAAAAGGGGCTAACCCGATTGTGTCCCCGCTCGTTGAGGGTGTTCACATTGTCAGAAATGGGATCTAAACTTCCCATCCCGCTCCCAACATACACCCCAATTCGTCCCCGCGTTTCATCATTGATATCCAGATTTGCATGGGCAATTGCTTCCTCTGCAGCCACTAAGCAAAACTGTGTTAACCGAGACATGCGTCGGGCTTCGCGCCGTCCAAAGCGTGCTTCTGGGTCAAAATCTTTAACCTCGCCAGCGACACGTGTCTTATAATCGCTGGCATCAAATTGGGTGATTAAACCCAGCCCACTTTGACCTGCCTTTATATTTGCCCAAGTTGTTTGTACATCGTTGCCTAATGGGTTTATTGTCCCCATTCCAGTAATGACAACCCGTGTTTTTGTTTGTGTCATTTTGCCTCCAAGCGGATACGGCCGTTTCCTGCCGCATCGGATTCCAACCAACTATAACCCACTGTGTCCGGAGAAGATACGGCCGTTTGGCAAAGAAAACGGCTCATTAGCCAAAAGCAAATGAGCCGTTAAGAATTATATATTTAGATCTAGTTTATTTTCGCGAAAATAAACGACTAATCTAAAAAGAGTTATTCGAGGGTCACTGACAAAACAAAGACCGCCTCTGTGTCACCAAAGAATTCACTAACACGGACAACAATCAATTGATCTTCAGTAAATTCATAGGTTATAGATTCCGTTTCATTAGAAGAAGCATCATCTGCAGATACAATTGAATTTCCATCTAAATCTTCAATGTCAATGACAAAGTCAGAATCTGTAAAAGGTTCAACATCAAATGTAATTGTGTCGCCAGCCAACACATTGATTAGATATTCCACAAATCCTTCTTCATTGACCTTTGCAGCAACAGAATCACCTGTTGCTA
>JBNKHS010000134.1:0-10569 GCA_050290485.1 Promineifilaceae bacterium (SeqCode)
GAAATTGATCCTACAGCCCGACCAGAGCGCCCAGGTGAATTACTGCACGGACGTGAAGGGAAACTTTTCCAGCAGATTGTTGCCTGGCAGCCCGCCTTGCTCTTGTTCGACCTCACCAATAAAGATATCCCCTGGCAAAAATGGATACCTTTCCTCAAGACTTCGCCAGCCACCAGACGCATTCCCATTCTCACCTTTGGCCCACATGAAGATGTTGCCCGTATGCAAGAGGCCAAGCGTGTTGGTGCCGACCAGGTCTTTGCCCGTTCCCGCTTTTTTGCCGACATGCCGCAGCTATTGCAAAAACACGCCCGCTTGCCAGACAGTGATGCGTTAGCGACGACTTGTGATCAACCGCTTACAGATCTCGCTAGGGAAGGGATCGCCCTCTTTAATCAAAGAGCATTTTATGAGTGTCACGATTCTTTAGAAGAGGCGTGGAAATTAGATCAAAGTGCTGGGCGAGATTTATATCGGGGCATATTGCAGACAGGCATTGCCCTCTATCAGGTTGAGCGGGGTAACTATCGTGGTGCAGTCAAAATGCTGATGCGTGTGCGTCAATGGCTCGATCCTTTGCCTCCCGTTTGTCGCACTGTAGATGTGGCCCAATTACGGCAAAACATTCAAATTATTTATGATGCCATTTTATCGTTGGGCGAAGCAAACATTACCGAATTCGATTGGAACTTGGTACAACAAATCAGGGTGTACGATGAGTGAAATAAAACTGTTCAAAGATAAAAGAATATTGCTAGGTGTCACTGGTTCGATTGCTTGTTACAAAGCTGTTGATTTGGCTTCTAAATTAACGCAGGCAGGTGCACTGGTTGATGTGATTCTCACCGAATCAGCACAAAAATTTGTCACCCCATTGACGTTTCGTTCGGTTACTGGGCGGCCCTGTTATACAGATATGTGGAGTTTGGATGATCATGTGCGTCATGTAGGTTTAGGCGAACATGCCGATGTGATGATGGTTGCCCCCGCAACGGCCAACACGATGGCAAAATTGGCACACGGTATCGCGGATAATCTATTAACCGTCACCGCTTTAGCTGCCCGTTGCCCCATCATTGTTGCCCCAGCCATGGATGGAGGGATGTATCATCATCCGGCAACAGAAACGAATGTCGCTACCTTACAAGAGAGGGGTGTACACTTTGCTGGACCGTTAGAGGGCCGCATGGCTTCTGGGCTGTCTGGCTTGGGTCGTATGATGGAACCAGCGGAACTCATGGCTGAAATTCGGTTGATGTTGGCACGCAATGGAGCGTTGAAAGGGCGGCGTGTGGTTGTCTCTACAGGACCAACGCGTGAGGCGATCGATCCCGTTCGTTTTATTACCAATCGTTCTACCGGAAAGCAAGGTTTGGCAGTCGCCCAAGCGGCGTTAGATGCGGGAGCAAGAGTGACACTCATTCATGGTCCAATTTACGAACCCATTCCTTATGGAGCAGAGACGGTTTCTGTACAAACAACACAAGAGATGGGGGATGCCGTATTGAATGCTGTCCTTAACTCTGATGCCTTATTTATGGTTGCGGCGGTTGCGGATTTCCGCCCTGATGTTAAGTCGGATCGCAAAATTAAAAAGACGGATGAGCAATGGGGCTTAGCAATTGGTTTGGAGGTAACCTTAGATATTTTATCTGCCGTAAAAACGCAGCGAGAAAAGTGTGGTTGTCCTAAAGTGACGCTTGGTTTTGCCGCAGAAACACATGATGCCTTTGAGTACGGGCGCGATAAATTGTTGCGTAAAGGATTAAATTTTATCGCTGTCAATGATGTGATGAATACGGGTGTCGGCTTTGAAGGGGACACGAATCAGGTGTTGTTGCTTAGCTCGGCAGGGGTGGTTGAGGAGATTCCGTTACAAAGTAAAACGGCCGTTGCGGAAAGATTGGTGCATCATGTGGCTAAAACCTTAAATGGGTCGTGACGCATGGACGATATTGGCTACCGTTTCTGCTAAAGCAGGTAACGAAATTGGTTTTTGAATCCATTGCACCGCGACGCCTTTTTCATTCAAACTATCTAAATTGTTGTCCAGTGGATGGCCAGTTAAAACAATAACAGGAATGGTTAAGCCAATTTCATGCAATGCTTCAATCAAGGCAATGCCGCCCATTTCTGGCATTACCATATCTGTAATGATTAATTTGATGTTATCTTTTTCCTTTGTGTACATAGAGACAGCTTGTTTGCCATTATTAGAGACAAAAACAGTGTAATTAAGCAACTCTAAGCCGTTAGTTAATGCTTCCCGTGTAGCATAATCGTCTTCGACCACTAAAATGGTTTCCCCGTTTCCCTGTATTAATTTTCCGGCTGTTGCTGCTCTTACTTCTTTTTTTGTTTCCTGGATTGCTGTTGGGAAATAAATATGAAATATAGTTCCCTGATCTACTGCACTTTCTACGTGAATATGCCCATCATGTTGTTTAACAATGCCATATACTTGAGCAAGCCCTAACCCCGTGCCTTGGCCTGGCTGTTTCGTTGTAAAAAAAGGTTCAAAGATACGTGATAAAAGATCAGCAGGTATACCCGCTCCACTATCGGCGATAGAAAGATATCCATATTGCCCGGCTTTCATCTCACCAACTAAAATCGGGCTGCTTTTTTCGATGGTTTTGACATCAAGTTTAACTTGTAAATTGCCGCCATTGGGCATGGCATCACGGGCGTTGAACATGAGGTTCATTAGCATCTGTTGTAGGCGGGTGGCATCGGCATTGATGATACAAGGAGTTTCTGATGCTGTAAATGAGATTTGTACGCTTTCAGGTAATGTTCGTTTCATCAAGCGAATGATTTCTTTTAAAAATGGACCTAATTCTATATTGGTACGCTCAAGAACGGAACTGCGACTAAAGTCTAGAATTTGTTCAATAAGTTCTGAGGCGCGGTTGGCCTGGTCGACAACGGTTTGCAAGCGGCTATGCGCTTTGTCGGTGAGATCAGGGGTTCTTTGTACGATTTGTGTATATAGAATAATCACAGCCATGATGTTGTTAAAATCATGGGCGATTCCCGACGCGAGTTGGCCAACGGCTGCCAGTCGATCCTGTTGGCGCATCTGTTCTTCACGCTTGATTCTTTCTGTAATATCTAACACAACTGCAACAAATACGGCCGTTCCCTCTAACTCCGACAACTGCAAGTTGATTTCAACAGGATAATGTGTGCCATCTTTGCGCGAGAAAAAGTCTGTAAAGTTAATATATTCTCGCTGACCATTGTAAAGCGGAACAACCAATTCTTTAAAGGTTTCTTCAGTGAAGTTTGTGCAAATCTCAAAACAGGATAATGTGGCTAATTCATCCATTGTGTAACCAAGATTATCGCGTCCACTGCGATTCACTTGGATGAATGTATAGGTTTGGGCATCGAAAGCGTAGATTTCATTGACGGTGTCATCAAGGATGCGGCCAAACCATGAAGCCATGGCCTCCGCTTTTTTGCGTTCTTGGATGTGCCCCCATTCGCGGAAGACACGTTCGGCAAAACGGGGCATTTCCAGCAAAACCATTGGTGATTTCACAACGTAATCAAACGCACCTGCCTTCATTGCTTCAACTGCAACTTGTTCATCACCATGGCTGGTCATGATGACCATTGGGAAATTGACTTGTTCTTGTGCATTAGGTAGGAGTTCTGTGCCCCGTCCGTCGGGGAGCAGAAAATCTACAATTACCATGTCGGGAGGGGAGGTGGCAATGATGTCGCGGGCAGCCTTTAATGTGGATACGGCCGTTAATACCATCTGGTCTTCATAAGATTCAAAAGCACGTTCTACTAATTCTGCGTGAGACTCTTCGTCTTCTACCAATAAAATTTGTGGCCGTTTCATAATTATTTTGCCGATTGATGGTTCCACATCAACCAGTAAAATCCTAATTCATCCATGAGTTCTGTAAATTTATCGAAATCAATAGGTTTGACAAGATAGCTGTTGGCGTGATGTTCATATGCTTTGGCAACATCTTGTTCTGCTTCTGAAGTGGTTAAAATGACAACAGGAATTTTTCTGATTTCAGGATCTCCCTTGATCTCTTTGAGAACTTCTAACCCATTAATGCGGGGCAAACGCAAGTCCAACAAAATAACGTTAGGGCGTGGCGCTGTCGCCGGATCTGTGTACTCACCGCGTCGAAACAGAAAATCTAATGCCTCTTCTCCATTGCCAACTTGGATAATTTGGTTAGCAATTTTATGTTGTTCAAAACTACGCATGACAAGTTCTGCATGATCTGGATTATCTTCGACCAATAGTATGTTCACGATGTCATTGCTCAGCTGCGGTTGTTTCATGGTACTTCCTTGCGTTTGTAGTTATTGTTTTCTTTGGTTACACCTTATCTTCATGATCAGAGAATGTCGGTGTTTGTAAGGTAAAGAAAAATGTTGTGCCCTGATTCTCTCCCTTAGATTCGATCCAGATACGGCCGTTATGATACTCAACAATACGTTTAACTAATGCCAAACCGACACCTGTTCCATTTGTGCTTTGGTCTAAGCGTTCAAAAAGATTAAATACTTTATTGTGATATTTGGGGTCTATACCAATCCCATTGTCCTGAACAAAACACAAAATCCCATCTATTTTCTCAGATGCACCAATAGTGATTTGAGGATTTGGCTGTTCTCCCATAAATTTGCATCCGTTATCGATGAGGTTTTGAAATAATTCGACTAAACGTTGATAGTCACCATAAATAACGGGGAGGTCATTCTCGACTTTTATTGTAACATTTTTTTCTTTGATATGACCTGTAACCAAATCTTTTGCCTCTAAAATAATTGCCAAAAGAGGGACACGCACCAATGTATCTGTTGTGTGCCCAATTTTTGAAAGTTCCAATAAATTATCGAGGAGATTGAGCATGCGGTCTGCAGCTGAATCGATACGATTGATATTTCTTTCTATTTTTTCTTGATTGTTGTCGGCAATATCTCGTTTTAATAAACCAAGAAAGCCACGGATTGTAATGAGAGGGCTTTTTAAATCATGAGAAACTGTGTACGTGAATCGCTCTAGCTCTTCATTTTTTCGTTGCAATTTTTGAGTTCGTTTTTCGACCAAATCTTCTAAACTTTCTTGATAAGATTTGATCTCGCTTTCTGCTCTTTTACGGTCAGCAATGGCCGATTCCAACTCACGGTTTTTCTCTTGTAATAATAATCTTTCTTGAGTTACCGTTTCGACTTGGTAAGAGAGTTCTATCGCCCTTAAATTTGCGTTTGCTTGTTGTTTTGTGACTTGCTCTTTTAGTGTATGAAAGTCGGTGTAATGTTGTAATGCTTTTTCAAAATCACCTTTTTGTTGGTAAGTTTGAGAAATTGCTTCATGACAACGATAACGAATAATAATAGAGCTGATTTGCTGACTAAGATTAAGGGCCCTGTCTAAGTATGGATGGGCAAACTCTGGTTTTTGCCATTGGTTGTAAAGTTTGCCGATGGTAATGAGTGTATCGGCTAAGGGATAACTATACTCACTATTGCTCAGTAGCTCTAAATTGGTCTGTAAGTGTGCTAAGGCATCGGTATAAGCGTTTTGTTTGAGGAGGATCTTGGCAATTTCTAATCTTGCATGACTTTCACTAATTTTGTTGCCAACTTGCTGCGACAAGCGAATGCTTTTTTCTCCATAAGCAATGCCCTCTGTAAATTGGTCTAAATAGAAAGCTGTGTAGGCGCAATTGCTTAAGCTAATTGCTTTTTGCCGAATATCATTGTTTTTTTCAGCAATAGCGATAGATTTTTGATAAGAGGTTAAGGCTTCTTTGTGATTACCTGTATTGTTTTGAATGATACCAAGCCCATTGTGGGCTAAAGATTGCTCGTGTTGCAAATTGTGTTCTTCACTTAACCGCAGCTGTTCCAATTGGTAGTTTAAGGCTTCTGCAAAGTTTCCTATTTGTGAAAAGATTAACCCAATGATTCCACTTGCTTTTGCTTGCCCTGCGGGATAGTTATGCTCACGAAATAATTTTAAGGCGATAAATAATTTGTCTATGGCCGTATCTAAATCACCCTTGCGCAAATTAAAATGTCCTAGCAAACAGAGTGTATCTCCATATTCGACTTCTTTAATTAAATTGTGTTCAATGACAAGCTGTTCTGCTTCATTAACAAGGCTGAGGGCACGATTGAGATTATTGAATTGCAGTTCGTAGGCAAGCGCATTCATTGCCTTGATTTTGGCAACTGGATTTTGGCTATTGGCTAATGATTCTTCTAGCGTTTGAATATCTTTAATCATCTGTAGCGTTTGTGGAAATTACAGGAGGCAAGGTGAACAAAAATGCGGTCCCTTGCCCTTCGCCTTCTGACTCTGCCCAAATACGGCCGTTGTGGAATTCAATGATGCGTTTAATTAAGGCTAATCCGATACCTGTCCCCTCAATTGAAGGATCGAGGCGTTCAAACAAGTTGAAAATGCGTTCTAAGTAGCGTGGATCGATTCCAATCCCATTATCTTTTATGAAACATACAATTTCTGTTTCAGAGATTCGTGCTCCAATTTCAATGGTTGGAGAGGGTTGAGCTCCCATAAATTTAACACTGTTATCGATTAAATTTTGGAACACTTCTACTAATCTGGGCTTATCCACATAAACAGAGGGGCAATTGGGCTGGATAATGACTTGAACGCCTCCTTCTCTGATGCGCCCTGCAACTAATTCTGTTGCCTCTTCGGCCAGGGTGTTGATGGAAACGGCCGTTGGCGGATTTGTTAGCCGTCCAATACGCGAGAGTTCTAAAAGATCATCTAATAAGATTAGCATGCGTCCAGCCGCAGCATGGATTCTTTCCATATCGCGAGCGACTTTTTCTTGATCATTTCGTTCAATATCACGTTCGAGTAAGCCTAAAAAGCCTCGTATAGTGATAAGGGGGCTTTTTAAATCATGAGATACCGTGTAAGTAAAACGTTCTAATTCAGCATTGCGTGCTTCAAGCTCTTCGATTAGTTGTTCTTTTTCGATTTCTGCCTGTTTTCGCGCAGTGATATCAATGATTGTGCCAGAAATACGGATTGGGTTGCCATCGCCGTCATCTATCCGCTTCCCCGTTACCTCTAACCATCGTATGTCACCTGATTTAAGGGGAACTCTATAATCTGTACGAAATGAAGTTTCGTTAACTTCCTGTACTTTGTTTAGAATTTCGAGTAAACGTTTTTTGTCCCCTCTGTGTATTTTTGACCATAAATCACGATTTTTAATATGTGTTGAAGTTTGTGGTGGAAATCCATGCAGCTTATTAACCTGCTCTGTCCAGGCAACTTTCCCTTTGGGGATGTCCCAGTTCCACGTACCCATTTGAGCTGCGTTCAGGGCTAGTTGTAACTGTTCTTTCTGTTGGGAAAGTTGATCTAGCAGTTGTGCTGTTTCCAGAGCAAATCCTGCATAACTGGCAAATAGTCGTAATGCTTCGATCTGCGATGCTTTGATCGGTTTATGGGTTATACCATTATCCACAGCAATAGCTGCAATTGGTTTCTCTCCGGCCCAAATGGCAATGGTGGCATGCTCCCGCACGCCATACATTTCATGCCCTTCTTCTCTCTCTATAACTTGTGATAAATCTTCATAAAATTGAAATCCTTTTGGGGATTTCATGACATCGGCAAATCCAGGATCATCTTGAACATTAAGTAAGTACCAACTTGTGTCTTCTCTTTCACCTGTGTTAGACGTTCCATATGCACCTTGTATCATTTGCGTTTCTTCGTCATAAAGATAGGTGCCAACCCGTTCAAATTCTAAGCCTTCTTGAACACATTGGTGTAAGGTTTGCAAACATTCATCCCAATCAATTACGGCCGTAATTGTTTTTCCTAATTCTAAGACACGTTCTAACCAAACTTCGCGTTCGCGCTCAATGATCTCCCGCTTTTTCCGCTCTGTGATATCCATCACATAACCAGTCATATGCAGCGGTTGCTCTTGATGATCTCTGTATACCTTTCCTGATGCTTCTAGCCAATGTGTTTCGCCATTAGGCCATAAAAGCCGATGAACAACATGATAATTAAATGCAGGGTCAGCTAAGGCTTTTGTGATTGTTTCTTCCATCATCGCAATATCATCAGGGTGGATGAGAGAGAGGTATGTTTCATACTTCCCGTCAAATTCTCCTTGTTTCATGCCGAAGAGTTTTTCGACATAATCAGACCAAGTAACGACATTACTTCTGATGTCCCAATCCCAAATACCTAGGGAGCCGGTTTCCATGGCAATCTTGAGTCGCTCATCGATAGTTTTAAGCTTTTGTTCTGTGCGCTCATGTTGAATAAGTGTTTGGCTTAAATCTTCATAGAGATATGCATTTTCAAGGGATATGGCAGTTTGGGCTGCCAGAAATTGTAAAATTTCAATCTCTTTTTGACTAAAAACAGTTCCTTCTTGTTGGCTTTCTAAATAGAGGATGCCAGTTGTTTTCTCTTTGTGTTGGATAGGCACACACAAAACAGACAAGTTATTTTTGCTTTGCACATACGGGTCTTGATATGGGCGCACCTCAGTATAATTATTGTTCTCCTTGCTAAAATGGAGGACTTTCTTGGTTTGCAGCGCTTTCTCGATAAACGAGCAGGCTAACTTATCGCTTTGGGGCACAGACATGGGCTGTGTAATTTCTATGCTATCTTTGGTTGTATGTACAGATGCGGCAATGCGTAAATTATTGTTGGATTGCAAAATAAGATGGCCTTGTTCAGCCTGTGTCTCTTCAACAACAATGTGCATTAGTTTTGTGAGTAGTTGGTGTAGGTCAACTTCACTAGACAATGCTTGCGATGTTGCTAAAACATCCATTAACTCTGTTTCGTCGGGATGCTCGGTTAGTGTACGCTCTGTTTTGAGTGTAAATTGTGGAATACGGCCGTTTTCTTGCCACGCTTCTTTGCATACCAACAAATCATTTAGGGCATTTTCACAATGCGGGTAACGATCTTCCACATCAAATGATAACAACTGCATGACCCACTGTGATAGCATTTCAGGAATCGTTTCCTTAATTGCATGTGGTGGAGAAATGTGTTTTTTGTCAGGTGGTCTTTTACCCGTCAGTAACTCATAAGAGACAACGCCTACAGCATAAAGATCGGCACGATGGTCAATGGGTGCAGTTCGTTGCCCTAACTGCTCTGGAGCCCAATAATCGGCTTCTGCACGAAGTAGTGCAGGGGGAATTTGCGGTGTAGGAGATGGTAATGTTAATTGAGTTGCCTTGTTCAAATCTATAATTTTCAATGCAGAACTTGCTTCATCAAATAGAATATTTTGGGGATGAATAGCTGTGTGAAAAATTTTTTGGTTGTGAATTGCTCTTATCCCAAAGAGTAGTTGCTCCAAGATTGTAAAAAACAGACCTGTTTCCAGGCCATTAGGAGAGACAATGCGACTTAATGGCTTTGATTCAAAATATTCAAGAACCAGAACCACGTTTTCTGCAGTGGAAAGAAAGGCCTTGTAGGTTATTACATGTGGATGCTGAACCATTTGCGCCAATGTGAATGTTTGTTGATATTGACGATATGTTGCTAATGTTAGGGGCCTATGGGCAGGGGTTTTGAGTACAACTTGCTGACCACTCTCGAGTTCAGTCGCACGAAAAAGATGAGAGCAACTCCCCTCGTAAATTAACTCAATCTTTTTATACCCTGTGAGCGTGATCATCGGAATCCTCAACAACGATACAACTCGTAAGTTATATGGTTCTTAAATTGTCTTTATATTGACCTGATAGATGCTTATTGTTGTACTGCTGACAATCAGAAAGTTTATCAGGGCAATCTTACCATCGAATATCACAAATAAACAAATTGTATAGCAATTGCTTGTTTTTCATTTTACCAATGCTAAAATGAGAATTATTGTTATTGCGACAATTTGCAATTAAGGATATTCATGAATTATAAGAAAGAAAATTATGTTGAACAAATTAGGGAGTTAGGGTTCCGCATGACCCCACAACGACAGCTTGTCCTTGATGCGGTTTATGATTTAGGAGGACATGCAACGGCTGTACAAATTGGGGAATATGTGCAAAAGAAACAACCCTTTGTCAATCGGGCCACCATATATAGGGCGCTCGATTTTTGGTGTGAAGTACAGGTTATCACGAAAACAGAGATTGGAGGGAAGGTCGTGTTTGAGCTTGCCGGAGAAACACCGCATCACCATCTTGTTTGCCGTCAATGTGGGTTTATTGACATGTTAGAGGATCATCATTTTACGGAATTGAGCGATCATTTGCGTGAAAAGCATCACTTTTATCCAGAGATGAATCATTTTGCAATTTCAGGTTTGTGTGCAGCCTGCCACGATGCAGCATAAGAGGAGAATGTTATGATTTCAATTTTTGCTTCAATTCAAGCGTTACATATTCCCGACGGTTTTTTAAGTACGGCCGTATCCATTTTGTGTTGGGTTATTACGCTGGCGATTTTGGTTGTTGCTGTGCGCAAAGCACAAACCAATTATGATGAACGACTTGTGCCCCTGGCCGGTGTCATGGCTGCTTTCATCTTTGCCGCCCAGATGATCAATT
>JBNKHS010000135.1:0-10493 GCA_050290485.1 Promineifilaceae bacterium (SeqCode)
AAATCACGATATCTCTACATTCCAATAGCGACAACTCATTATAAAGCTCAGGCTATCCGTTTAGTTATACAGCAAAAAACGGGAATGAAGGACACTATCCTTTATTCCCGTTTTTTTACGGCTCATCATCTATTGTGGGGGTAGGTGTCGCCCCAAAAATCAAGTTTTGAAACGTTAATCGCCAGCCTCCAGCCAATCCAGAATCGCATGTTTCGATACGTAATCCACTTACTTCAGGGCTTCCATCAGCAATTTGAACCGAATAAGAGGTCTCACGTTCCATCTCAAAATCGCCATAGCCAATACTCTGTTCCGGCTTAAATCCAGTGAAAAAATGATCGATACGTTCTTGTGTTGCCACCAAAACTTCAACACCAGCGATCTCATTTAGAAAAGCGTCGACAGTAACGACTTCAATACGCGTGATGTCTTCTCCCTCGCAAAGGGCAATTTGATCGAGCAGCCGATAGTTGGGTTGTGGGGTTGCCGTCGCCAAACGCGTAGGAACCGGCGTTGAGGTAGGAATAGGCGTTGCAAGTGACTGAACTGCTGTTGGTGTAAGAATGTCTGATGTAGAAACGGCCGTTTCTTCTATTAGACCAGCAGCAATCGTAGGTGTCGGCAATAAATCATTGGGAGGTAGCGTCGGCGCAAAAATAGCGACCGCCTGCCCTTGCACACCTAATTGCCGCGCCATCGTTGCTAAATTGCGAATCAACTCTGGATTATTCTGGGCCTTCACTTCCGCATCTAATAAATTCCCTACTGTCTGCACCAAATTCGGATCACGTAGTTGCGCTAAACGCCATTCAGCTTCTGGCCAATTGCCATTTTGTGCATAACTTTGACTGACCAAAACAATGTACTCGCGTTGATAAGCCGCACTTAATCGTTCGGGATTGGCATTGGTGTAGACGACAGGGTTAATTACCCACGCATAATAAAGTGATAAAGCTAAACCGAGCACAACGCCAATGAGCAGCCATCCTGCTGGTGAGTGCTGGCGCTCATTAGGGTCAATTTCACTTGCCCCATTAGATGGATTTTCGGCTGAATACGGCCGTTTCTGTTGGCGGCGACGTCTACTCATGAGTTTGGCTCCACAGCCGGTAAATACGGCTCCATCGCAGGTGAATATAGCCCCATTGCCGAAGCAAGGCGAACCATATCACCAATCTTCGTTTCATCCTCAGCCTGCAGGATCATGTCAAGCGTAACATCCAGTAAAAACGCTTCACCATCTGCGCCTAAACTGCGCACACGCTGCTCCGCCTTAGGTAGATCATCATCCTGTGCGTACGCAGTAGCAATCATCACGACATATTCCTGACGATACACTTCTTCTAACAAAGCCGGTGTCGCATCAGAAAACTCTGTGGGCCAAGCCACCCAGCCTAAATACAAACCGAGGCCAGCACCTACAGCAAATCCAATGAAAATAAAAATGAGCGGTCGAATTCGAGACATAGCACCAAATGAACGACTCCGCTGCAAATAACAGCGTGTTCAATTCCTTAAGGGTAATAATAAAAAAGGAGCTACCCACCTATGAGCAACTCCACTTTTATTTGCCCTGCTTTTCGTCGGGGCTTATAATCCATTTATGCGGACTAAATTTGTGAATGCCGAAGGTGGGAATCGAACCCACACTCCCGAAGGAACACGAGTTTGAGTCGTGCGCGTCTGCCAGTTCCGCCACTTCGGCTTTCATTTTTTAATGCGAGCGGGAGTATAGAACATGGCTGGAATTCTGTCAACAAATATAAACAACTTTTAGTAAATTAATGGACGAAGCGGCCCTCATTAAACAAGCGCAAAATGGTGATGTGCACGCCTATAATCGACTGGTGCTACATTACCAACAAATTGTCTATAACGTTACCTATCGGATCATGGGCGAGCCACAGTCAGCTGAAGATGCCACCCAAGATGCGTTCATTTCTGCTTATAACTCACTCAATAAATTTAGAGGGGGAAATTTTAAGGCGTGGCTGTTACGGATTGCCACAAACAGCTGCTACGATGAACTGCGGCGGCACAAACGTCGGCCCCAATCTTCTATTGATGAATTAACAGAAGATAACGAATCTTATGCATTCATGCGCGACCCTCAAGATAGTCCAGAAGCACATCAACAAAAAGTAGATCTGGTCCTTGCCATTGAGGAATGTTTACAAGGTTTACCAGAAGATCAGCGTGTTACGGCCGTTTTAGGGGATGTAGAAGGGTATGATTACGGCGATATCGCCCAAATAACTTCTGTCTCGTTGGGCACAGTAAAATCACGATTGAGCCGTGCGCGGCGTAAGTTACGCGATTGTTTGCAAGGCATCGGGGAACTTTTACCTGCTCAATATCGTTTTGAGGATAAGACAACTTGAGTAACAGCAAGTTGATGATATTGGGAAATTGTATTGGAATAATTCTTAGATAATAAAACATGTTCGACTTTTTACGAAACCTCACCAAATCAGCCGCAGAAAAACGGCAGGAAATGATTACAGCGTATCTTGATGATACATTGTCTGCTTCTGCTCGTACCCGTTTTGAGGCAGAATTGGCACAAGATCCAAGTTTGCAAGCTGACTTGGAACGAGAACGCGCCGTCAAGCAAGCACTTAATCAACTACCACAACGGCGTGTCCCCCAAAATTTTACACTTGATCCAGCCAGATACGGCCGTCCCGCCAAACAGCCGCTTGTCCAAGCCTATCCCGTATTGCGTATGGCCACAGGCTTAGCCGCCTTCTTCTTCATCTTTGCTCTTGCTGCCGGACTGTTCACAAGCCGCAGTGAATCGATGTCAGACATCGCCTTTGCGCCTTTTGCGCAACCACAAACCGTGGAAGTGACCCGCGTCGTTACAGAAACCATCGTTGTTGAGGGCGAAACGGAAGTTGTTGAGGTAACACGTGTTGTTACAGAA
Source organism: Promineifilaceae bacterium (SeqCode) (assembly GCA_050290485.1). Taxonomy (GTDB): domain Bacteria; phylum Chloroflexota; class Anaerolineae; order Promineifilales; family Promineifilaceae; genus JBNKHS01. Next base: position 2,927 of record JBNKHS010000135.1, read on the forward strand.
ACAGTCGTCGAGATCGTAGAGGTAGAAATAGAGCCTGAGTTCGATGCTGCCGTCGAAGAAGCGGCAGAAGAGGAAATGGCAAATGATGGGGCAACAGGTGCTTTGCCCCCAGAGCCAGCTGCACAAGCAACAGCTGGAACACCAACTGAAGATAGCACGACAGAAAACGGTGAGGATACAACAAATCTGGCTCCAGTCGTTGCCCCGACAAGTTCACCGACAGCAACACCTACAGATACACCACAACCAGAACCGACAGCGATGCCAACACAAACTATATTGCCCACAGCCACAACTTCTATATTGCCACGGGCGACGGCAACCCCCACTCTTAACCGGAGTATAGAAGCAACAGCAATTGCTCAGGATGAAACTGCCAATACTGTCCCTGATGCTGAACCTAAAGCTGAAGAAACGGCCGTTACGCAACCAACAACCGACCCCACAAATCTCATCGAACAACCACCAAGCCGTGATCTCAACTTAGACTTCACGTCGCTTTTAATCATTGGTCTATTCTTCCTGTTCATTATCCTGCTTGCAGTCACTTTATATGCACGACGCCAGCTTTAATATACCGTAGGTCACCAATCTCACCGCAAAACATTTATGTCAAATTCTGCTCCCAAATCAATTAAATTTTGCTCTCGTTGTGGTCACAAGATGATCACCAAACAAGTCAGCGATAAGCTGCGTCGTGCTTGCCCCGATTGTGGTTTTATTCATTTTACCGATCCTAAAGTGGGCGTTGGCGTTGTGGTCATGCAAGATGACCAGATTCTGCTCATTCGGCGCACAATGGCCCCAGAAATTGGCAAATGGAGCATTCCGGCTGGTTACCTTGATTATGGTGAAGACCCCGCAGAAACGGCCGTTCGCGAAACCTACGAAGAAACGAATTTACACGTTGCCATCGAAAAACTGCTAAATGTTTATCACAACGCCCCAACAGAAGGTGGTGCCTCTGTTTTTATTATGTACCAGGCCAAACTTATTGGCGGCACCCCAAAAGCAGGTGACGATGCCGATGCCGTCGGGTTCTTTAGTTTAGACAACCTCCCCGAGATCGCCTTTACGAGCACAAAAGACATCATCAACAAGCTCACCAAACAATAAAAAAGCGTTGCAAAAACGCAACGCCTCATCAAACTAAAAACTGAATTTTCACGCACTACGCAATACGCGCTACATTCTATCTTCCTTGCAAAATAAACAACCAACAATCCCCTTCATTTTCATCCAGAAAATGCTCAGAGTATTTAATCTCCAAACCACTCTCTTCAATCAAAGCCATCATATCAATTAAAGAGCGACGGGCTGCTTTGGCCGGATGATATTGCAAACCCCGGATCGCTTCTTTCAACTGATCTTTGGCTGGACCATCAGGACCAACTGCTTCAATTGACCAAGTTTGACCATCATTAGATTCTCTTGTTTTATTTTGCAAAACTATTGTTTTCATATTGTCCTCCAATATTTGGGTGGGTTATTGCAAATTGCAAAAGATATAGTAACAAATTTTGATCTTTTTGTTCAAGCACAAATTGAATTTTAGGCTAACGCCAATATGCTTTCCCTTCATGAAAACAGATGTCAGCCTTCGCTGGTACCTGGCGCATCACAAAAAGGATAGCAACAACATCACCGCCCGAGCCAATTGTGTTAGCCAACATAAGCAGTTGTAAAAAGGCATTGTAGCTATAGGGTACAGGAACAATATAAAACAAGATCAACAAGCAAGTAGGAATGAATGATAAAACGAGTAAAGGGGCTATCCGCATCCACAACCACCTTCGTCGTGAAATGCACCCGGCATAATAAACACCAAAGCGCAGCTTTTGTGGCCAAATAATTAGCGTTGTTTGCGCAGAAAATCCAAATTTAGGATACCAAATCATGTGTAGAAGTTCGTGTAAGGGAATAAAGATGAGCAGCGCAAATATTATCACTCCCCACGATGTCGTTGTATTATCTACGGCCGTATCTCCAATACCCATCAAATCAAAAACTATCGACACGCCTATCAAAACAGTCAACAAAAAAAACAACATGAACACGCCCACCAAACCAGCAGACAAATATCCCCGCCGCGAACTAGGTGAGTGAATACGATGCAACCCAACTGGATTTGCCAATGCCTCAGGTTGATGCGGTTTATTTCCAATATGAACGTTCAAATCAACACTCCAATTTCTTTAATTTAGATGCTTGCATACCTCCACTACAAAACACCGCCAACTATTAATTTGGGGACAAGGTTGGTACAAAGTTTATATCTCGGGTACGCATCAGACCAGCTTTGCGTTACAATAAAAAGGCAAATCGCTACAGAGTGAAAACGCAAAAGGTTTTGAATGAACAGAAGACGATTTCTACGTTTTCACTTTAGTAATTCACAATTTTTGCAGTTCACATTTCAAATTCGTTTTGTGAATTACAGGAGCAAATCATGATTCAAAAGTGGGACAAAAAAGAAAGCAAAGCATTAACTAATTATCGGATTTTCAAATCACGTGTTGATACCAGTGTTTCGCCACGTACTGGTAATGAACATACCTTTTTTGTCCTCGAAGCCCCCGATTGGATCAATGTTATTCCCGTGACGCCAGAAGGAAAAGTCGTCATGATCCATCAATACCGCCACGGTAATGAAGAAATCACCCTCGAAATTCCAGGTGGCATGATGGATCCAGAAGACCCATCTCCTGCCGAAACCGCGCGTCGTGAATTGATGGAAGAAACCGGATATGAAGTGGATGAAATCATCCATATTGGTTCAGTTGCCCCCAACCCAGCCTTTTTAGATAATGAACTGCATACTTTTCTGGCGACCAATGCCCGCTGGAAGCAGGCTCCCCAATTTGATGGCTCTGAAGACATTGCTGTCGAAGAAGTCGATTTAGCCGCAATCCCACAGTTAATTGCCACAGGTCGAATCACCCACGCTTTAGTCGTTGCCGCGTTTTATCATTATGAAAATCACATACGTAAAAACGTGTAGACGTATGGACGTGAAGAGCGTTTTACCCCCACCCTTCGACAAGGAAATCACGTAACACGCATCACGCATCATCTACCACGCAGTACACTCAATAAGTGAGGACAAGATGTCTGCAAATGAAAACTCTAAATACCTTAGTGAAGATATTCACCTGCTTGGCGATATTTTAGGCCATGTCATTCGTCATCAATCAGGTGTAGAAATATTTGAATTAGAAGAACGAATTCGTGCGTTAACCAAAGCAAGGCGTATCGATCCCGATCCTGAAGTTGACGGCCGTTTACAAACCATCGTCAACGGCATCACATTGGAGCAAGCGGAGTTGGTTTCCCGTTCTTTCGCCGTTTATTTTGAACTGGTGAACTTAGCCGAAGAACAAAATCGGGTGCGCGTTTTGCGCGAACGCGAAGCAAAAGCATACCCACAACCGCTCAAAGAATCGATCCCAGCAGCCATTACTGAGCTGCGACAAATGGGTGTCGATGAATATGAAATGCGCAAATTATTAGGCAAGCTCAAAATCGAGCTGGTATTCACCGCCCACCCCACCCAAGCCAAACGCCGGACTGTTCTTTCTAAATTGCGGCGCATCTCGCATGCGTTAACTGAGCTGCATGAGCGCGACTTGCTGCCCTCGGAACGAGAAAAAATCATGACCGCTGTGCAAGCTGAAATCACCTCGCTCTGGCTCACAAATCGCACCAGAACGGCCGTAATTACGGTGACCGACGAAGTAAAAACAGGACTCTATTACATCGACACCACCATCTGGGAAACCATCCCCGATGTTTACAATGCAATGATGCAAGCAGTCACCGAAAATTATCCAACGCTGAAACCCCCTCGCCAATTCCTCACCTTCGGTTCATGGATTGGAGGAGATCGGGATGGCAACCCCAATGTCACCGCAGATGTAACTGCCGAAACATTGCGTTTGCATCGCGGCTTGGCTGTGGAAAAACATCGCGAAACGGCCGTTCAACTCAACCGTTCCCTCTCCATCTCCGACATCTTAACCAACATCGATCCTGAGTTTCTACAAGCATTGGCTGAAGTTCGCTTACAATCACGACACCTGGCCTTTTTGGCCGAACGGTATCCTAATGAACCATATCGCCTTTGGCTCGCAACCCTCGCTGAGGATTTGGCCGCGGCCTCAAAAGGAGATATGGTGGCCAGACTCAAGGGCGAAGCCAATCCACCACTCAATCTTAAAAGCCTGGATGATCTGTTAGAGCCGTTAAATTTGATGAACCAAACCTTGCATAAAAATGGACTGCACGACATCGCGCATGATGCCTTAGCTCAGTTTAGACGACAAGTGCAAGTCTTTGGCCTACACGTTGCCGCTCTCGATATTCGTCAATTCTCCGATTACAATACGGCCGTTTTAGATGAACTCTTTACAAAATTAAATTTAGCCGAAGGATTTGGCCAACTCGATGGAAACGGCCGTGCCCAACTGCTCTCCGAAATGCTGGCTCAACCCAATCCCGATCTCACTCAGCTGAAAAACCTTTCTACAGAAGCCCAAGAAACATTACAGCTCTTCCAGGTTTTGCAACGTGCTTTTGAATTTTATGGCGCTGAGCTACTGGGTAAATACATCGTCAGTATGACCCATGGCCCCGAAGATATTCTTGCGCCATTACTCCTTGCCAAATGGCACAACATTTGCCTCTCGGAAAATGGCGAAGAAGGGCTCATGTTTGTTCCTCTCTTTGAAACCAGAGAGGATTTACGCAACGCGCCTGAAGTCATGAGCAATCTATTTACCCATCCAGCCTACGCGCCCCATCTCGCCAAAGTGGAGCGCCAACAGACAATTATGATTGGATATTCTGACAGCAACAAAGATGCGGGCTACATGGCCGCCAATTGGGAGCTGTATCAGGCACAAGAAACTTTAGCAGAGACATGTCGTGCCCATGATGTACAAATTATGCTCTTCCACGGTCGCGGGGGAACGATTGCCCGAGGCGGTGGTCCTGCTAATCGTGCTATTTTGTCACAACCACCCGGCTCTGTAAACGGCCGTGTTCGCATCACCGAACAAGGGGAAGTCATCGACGAACGATATGGTCATCCCGCCATCGCCCGCCGTCATTTGGAACAAGTCGTTCATGCAACCCTCAAAGCCAGCGTCGATCCGCGTCACGGCGGCTTATCCAAACCGCAAGCTGAATGGCGTACAGCCATGGATGAACTCGCTCAGGTCTCTTACAAAGCGTATCGCAAACTAATTTATGAAACGCCAGAGCTGCTTGAATATTGGCAACAAGCCACCCCCATCGCCGAAATTAGCCAAATGCAAATCGGTTCGCGCCCATCACGGCGCACGGCAAAAGCCACCTTCGACAGCTTGCGTGCCATCCCTTGGGGATTTAGCTGGATGCAGAGTCGGCATGTCGTCCCAGGTTGGTATGGAGTTGGCGCCGCTTTAGAAGCATATGCGCAAGATCCTGTAAAATTACAGCGTGTGCAAGACATGTATAACAATTGGTCATTCTTTAAGGTAGTCATCGACAATGCCCAAGTTTCACTAGCCAAAGCAGATATGGGTATTGCCCAAATGTACGCCAATCTCGTCCAAGATAAGGCTGTACGCGAAAAAATCTTTGGAGACATAAAAACAGAGTTTGACCGTACTGTCTATTGGATTTTGCGTGTCACTGGCCAGCGCGAACTACTGGATAACGACCCCACCTTGCAACGTTCTGTGCGCCAGCGTAACCCCTATGTCGATCCGTTGAACTTCATCCAAGTAGGTATTTTACGCAAATTGCGTCACCTGCCAGAACAAGACAGCAAAACAGGGCAGCAAATGCTGCAAACAATTTTCTTGACCATCAATGGCATTGCTTCTGGTTTAAAGAATACGGGGTAGAAAAACCAGCAACTGGGTAATTAGGCAATTACCCAGTTACAAATTACTTGTTCTATGCCTGCTCAGTAGTTTCCTTTGAATACGGTGCAGAAATATAAGAAACACTAGGTCGGCTCTTGCCGGATTGTGCATACAAGTCCATCAACGTATATACCTCTGGCGGCACATCCGAACTCACAAGCAAGCCCATGTCCTGCACTTGTGGCATCATAATCGGATGATCATGTGTCCATGTTCCTGTTGCCAGCAAAGTGGCTAACTCCTCCGCCTGCTTGCGATCAAAATGATCATGAGAATCTAAAATGTGTGTCACCGTGCTTTTCACTTGATTGATCGCCTTGCGTGACATATCGGCCATAATCAACGTCTGATCACTCACATTTTCTGCACCTTTTTGCTCGACCACTTTCAAAATAGACGCTGCTGGCGCATCCCCTAATTGTGGATCAACGGGGCCAAGGACTGCATTTTCATCCATTACAATCACATCTGCAGCCAAAGAAATCAATGTCCCCCCAGACATTGCATAATGGGGCACATAAACAGTGACTTTGGCTGGATGGCGCAAAATCGCATATGCAATTTGTTCTGCGGCCAAAACAAGACCACCTGGTGTATGCAAAACAATATCGATCGGTACATCATCATCCGTCATCTTGATTGCACGCAAAATTTGCTCACTATCCTCAATATCAATATATTTGTAGAGTGGATAACCCATTAAACCGACGGTTTCTTGTCGATGGATTAAAACAATGACTCGACTGCCATTCTTTCGCTCTAAGGATTGAATTGCGCGAACGCGGGCTGCTAACAAACCACGCTTCCCAAGCGCCGGCAAAATGATTAAGAATATCACCAATACAAAAAACAAGATCCCAACTAAAGAAATTTGCATTTTCCCCTCTCTAACTTGAATTTATAAAATGGCTACAGTGCTTTTGTCCTATCGACAAAGGCATTTATTAAGCGGATTCTTAATCTTAGGTACGTACCATTGTACTAGTTTCCAAAAAAATAGGGGAGTTTCTCAATGCCCTGAGAAATGAGGATGATATGAAACAAAAAAGTTTAGCACTAAGTTCCACATTTATATTTGCATTTTTTTCTATATTCGCGCTATTTTGGTATTTAGGGGGCGTAACGGCCGTTTCTGCCGCCAATATTACCGTAGACACTCCCATCGACGAGAATGATGGTGAATGTAATATCGACTGCTCATTACGAGATGCCATTGCTGTTGCCGCTAATGGCGACGTCATTATTATTCCAGCAGATACATACACCCTCACTATGGGGGAACTCGAATTAAACAGTTTAGATATAACGTTGAGAGGGGGGGATCCAAACACCACCATCCTCACGACAGATATTATTAGCCGTCTCATCTATATTGAAGGGGGAAACGTTACGATAGAGAACTTAACCCTCACTAAAGGCCATTACGCTCAAGGTGCTGGTATTTTTTCTGTTCTGGCCAATGTTACTCTCTCCAACACCATTCTCATCAGCAACACAGCGACAGATGAGGGCGGCGGCATTTACTTTGACGACGATGATTATACCTTAACGATGACCCACAATACGCAGATCATCAGCAATACAGCAACCAATGCCGGCGGTGGTATTTTTGTGCAAAATGGTACATTCAACATGGAAGATGGCAATGTGAGCTACAA